>CAYLHB010000004.1:0-52569 GCA_964383505.1 uncultured Candidatus Saccharibacteria bacterium | reverse complement strand
GCGTGAGGTCACCCACGAGTTTTAGTAGCTCTTCCTTCTCGCGTTTGAGCTTGTTGTACTCGCTCCAGGATGGAGTATTCTGCGCTTTGGCGCCGAGCCAGCTATAGATGGTCTTGCTGCTGACGCTGTGATCGGCCGATGCCTACACGACCGGCACGCCGTCGTTTTTAATACGGCTGAGTATTTGCTCCTTGAGTTCTGGAGCGATGCGATATCCTTTGTTCATATACCCCTATGTTAGCGTATAACCTTCAGAATTGGTGTTACACGATTGGGGTATTTTTCAAGACGCATATTTAGCCGAAGCATTGGAACTTGGCGAATATCAAGAACGCAAGAATGTTTTGATGGCGGAAAAGAAAAGTTTTGAGGAGAAATTGAGTGACTTTGAGCAAAAAGGCAATCATTGGCTCGAACTCATGCGAAACTGGATTATTGAGGCCAACCAAGCCGGAAATCTCATTAAACAAGAAAATCTTTCGGGAATGAAAGATTTTCTTGCAGACATCGGCTCGAACCGCCGCGTAGCGGCGGGAATGCTTTTGGCGGAATTCAAAATGCCTTGGCGGGACTTGGCGGAAACATCAGCCCGAGCCCGCGCCAAAGGCGTGGGCGAGGTCAATCTTTCTTCAAATTCGGAATTGTGGACCATACCGGACTCGAACCGGTCACCTCACCCATGCCATGGGTGCGCTCTACCAGATGAGCTAATGGCCCAAAAAACTGAGAAACTACTTTTAAGGTAGGTCAGGCTGCGCTACCATGTTGTTCGAAAGGCGTGTTTTTACTTTATCAACAATGTCATCCAACTGAACCTCTGACTTAATGACAAACTCGCTCATTCCGCTCGCCACCGCCCTTGACAGCGTTTGAAAACTAGTCGAGTTGGTGAGAATAATGACTTGTACACGACGTCCCCACTCATCTTCATGGAGATGGTCCAGAAAATCAAACCCGTCCATTTCTGGCATTAGAATGTCAAGTAGTATTACATCCGGGTGCTCGCGCCTTGCTATCTCCAGCCCCTCAAGCCCGTTGTGTGCGACCGACACACGCATGCCCTCCTCGAGTAACTTTTCACGCATTGCCTCAACAAGCATTTCCTCATCATCAATAATCAATACATTATTCTTGTCTGTAGTTTTTGCTGTGACTTCACTCATGCTGTCTATGGTAGTATACGGAGCCCGTTTCGGCAAGTGTGCGTGACAGTTTGTTATGATCCGGAAAGTGAATCATAAACGTGCTCCCGCTCTCCTCAGTCGAGGAGTACTCTATAGAACCCCCGAGTCGTTCAATAAATGCTTTAGTCATATAGAGGCCTAGTCCTGTACCCTTTGCCTCAATTTTCCTCGCATTAGTAGCACGAAACATTTTAGAAAAGATCCTTGATTGTTCTCCCTTTGGTATACCTATCCCTGAATCGGTCACCTTTACGTCACATCCGTTCGCGTCGCACGTACCCAACACCTGTACCTCGCCACCGGTGGGGGTATACCGCAATGCGTTTGTCAGTATATTCTGTACACATATCCGTACAAGATTCGGATCACTGCCTATAGTACGAAGTGTATCCGTTTCCACTTGCAAGTGAATTTTTTTTGTTAATCGTTGGGGTTCCAATTCATCAAGTACGTCTTGCACTATCACCTGCAAGTCGGTATTCCGTATTTCAACTTGCAATGTGCCTGTTTCTAACCTTGAGAGATTCAGGAGTGTTGCAACAATGTCGATCATGCGCTGGTTTCCCGCATATATCTTATCGAGATAAATACGAACGTCATCCGACACCTTGATGGTTTTGCTCGTACGTAGCAAATCCACATACCACTTCACAGCTGTTAATGGGGTACGAAGCTGGTGACTTGTCATGGATAAAAACTCCGCCTTTGTTTTCTCGAGTTCTTTCTTTTCCGTGATATCTACGAGCGTGACGAGCAACCGTTTTGTGCTCAACGTGTTTGTGCTAAGTGGAAAAATGGAGAGCAGTACCCAACGTTTTGATCGACGCAATGTTTGTATAAGTATCTCGGTGTGATGGATGGGTACACTGTGATGTACTTTGGAGAGAAGCAAAGCGCGAAAGTCGTTTTGTTGCACCTCATCGTTCATAAGGTCAAAGAAGTTAATGTTGTTGCACTCGTCAATGGTTCCACCCAAAAAACGCAAAGCCGCTTTGTTGGGCGAGACAACAAGGCCCTGCGTATCAAGCTGTAGGTAAGGTACCGGGCTGTTTTCATATAAAGTTTGAAACTGATCACGACTTGCGGCAATATCAGCGGTCATTTTGACTGCCAATCTCTCAGCGTTCTGATGTATGGTTTGCGTGAGAAAAACAATTAGTGCTAGCAGGGCGCTAATGACTATACCGGTGACAATAAGAAGAGTGGAGTCAAAGAAACCCGAAAAGCATACTTCACCACCACCGCACGCACCTCCATGCTCAATAAATGCTCCTGAAAGCATTTGTACAAGTAGTGTGAGTGCAAAAAAAACTAAAAACGCGGTCAAACTCGCCACTTCACGCTCGCCGAACGCTGTTCGCATATCGTCTCAGATTAGCACACACTCATAAGTTCAACCCATTCGTTATCTACACAGAAAGAGTTGCTCATAGAACGTTTATGAGCAACTCTTCCTTAAGAAGGACGAATAAGGGGGAGCTGCTAGAAGTACTACAAAGCCCTTACTTTGTCGATTATAAAGCTTTTTTCGCCGTTTCGTTCCGTAAGCCTTCCCTTAAGCGCGATGCACCTGTCAGTGGCGAGAAGGTCGCGAAACTCGTTATACACCTTTGGAAAGACCACTGCCTCAAGCGCGCCGTGGTAGTCGGCGAGCTTCAAGAAGGCCATCTTGTCGCCGCCTTTTTTAGTGAGAATCACCTTGCACTCGGTCACAATACCGGCCACCACCATCTCAATACCGAGGTGGGTGTGCTCGAGCACATGGGGAATGGTTTGCCCAAGGCGCGCGAGCTTTTCCTTGTGCGCGTCGAGCGGGTGCCCCGAAACGTAGAGGCCGAGGAGCTCCTTTTCCCAGGCGAGCATGTCGGCTTTGGGGGCTTCCTCTGCTTCAGGGAGCGTGAGTGAGACGGTTCCTCCACCAAAAAGGGAGGATTGCTCGCTCTTTTTTGAGGCCTCTTTATTGAATGCGAGGAGCTCGTCCATGTGCACAAGGAGACGGCCCCGCTTGTAGCCGAAGCTGTCGAGTGCGCCGCACTTCGCGAGTGCTTCGAGTGATTTCTTGTTGAGGTTTCTGTCCTGTATGCGGGTGAGGAAATCGGCGAGTGATGCGAACGCGCCCCGTGCGGTCCTCTCCTCGATGATGGTCTCTGCAATACCCTCACCAAAATTTTTGATGGAGGTGAGACCGAACCGTATCGCATCCGCACCATCCTTCTCGACTATGGTGAAGGTACTGTAGCTCTGATTCACGTCGGGCTTGAGCACACGGATACCAAGCCGCGCGCACTCTGTCACGGCTTCAGCAACCTTGTCGATGTCACCTGAATCCGCCGTCAGTATCGCGGCCATGTACTCCACTGGGTAGTTCGCTTTAAGGTAGGCGGTTTGGTAGGCCACACGGCCGTAGCTTGCGGCATGTGCCTTGTTGAAGCCGTACCCCTGAAAGGGTTCGAAGAGCTCCCAGATTTTTTCGGCCTCCGCTTTGGTGAGCTTTGAGTGCTTCTCGCACCCCTCAACGAACGCGATGTGTTGTTTTGCCATCTCCTCGGGTATTTTCTTTCCCACGGCCTTGCGGAACTTGTCCACCGACTCCCAGTCGTAGCCCGCGAGCTCAAGCGCGGTGAAGAGGAGGTCCTCTTGGTAAACTAGAATGCCGTAGCTCGCCTCAAGCCACTGTTTTGCCTTTGGGTGGAAGTAGCGAACAGGTGAGCGCCCTTGCTTTCTCGCGATGTACTCGGGTATGTTGCGCATAGGACCCGGGCGGTAGAGCGCAATCATCGCGTTTATGTCGTGAATGGTGGTGGGGCGGAGCTCCTTGAGGTAGCGTGTCATCGCCGCGCCATTGAGCTGGAAGACCCCCATGGTCTCCCCGCGTGCGAGCATTGTGAACGTCGTTGCATCATCGAGTGGAAGCGTGTCGAGATCAACAGTGACCCCATGCCGCTCCTTCACCCGGTCGCGCGCATCAGCGAGGATGGAGAGGTTTTTGATACCCAAAAAATCAAATTTGAGGAGTCCCACGCCGTCCTCTCCCACCGCATTCATATCGTACTGGGTGATGAGTTTGCCCCCCTTCGGGTCGGGTTGGAGCGGCACGAACTCTTCGAGTGGCCTTGGAGCGATGACGACACCCGCGGCGTGTACACCCACGTGGCGGGCACACCCCTCTATCCTGCGCGCGAGGTCAACAATACGCTTCGTGTCAGCATCCTTTCCATAGAGGTCGGTCAAGTCTTTCTCGACCTCAAGCGCATGGTCGAGCGTCATAGGGAAACCCTGCGAGCCGAACGGTATGAGCTTCGCGATTTTGTCACCCACACCGTAGCTGTAGCCGAGTGCACGCGCGGTGTCGCGCACCGCGGCGCGGGCCATCATGGTGCCGAACGTACCTATCTGCGCCACTTGCGCATCCCCGTACTTCGCGCGCGCGTAGTCGATCATTTCGTCTCGGCGGTTGTCGGCGTAGTCCATGTCGATGTCCGGCGCAGACGGGCGCAGGGGGTTCAGGAACCGTTCAAACGGAATTTTGTACTCAATGGGGTTTACCGTGGTAATCCCAAGCGCGTAGGTGGTGAGACTCCCCGCAACCGACCCTCGAATGGTAGTGAGGATGTTGCGCGCACGCGCCTCGCGCAAAAGGTCGGCGACAACGAGGAAGTACGTTGCATACCCTTTCTGGCGAATCACATCGAGCTCGTAGTCAAGCCGCTCACGCACCGCACCTTCGTAGGTAAGCCCGCGCCATGAGAGGCCTTTGTGGGCGAGGTAGGTGAGCTCGTCGTCGGGTGTTCGTCCCGACTCGATGACAAACGCGGGGAAGTACCAGTGCCCAAGCTCAAGCGTGAGGGAACAACGCTCTGCCACTTCATGTGTCGCCTCAAGTGCATCCGGCTCCTCGCGAAAAAGCTCGTACGCGCATTCGCTTGAAATGAGTGAGAAATCCTCGTCGTCGAAGTAGTCTTCATCTCCAAGGTCGCCGCCTTGCACCTTGAGGAGAATTTCTCTCGCGCTCCTATCCTCGGGGGCAAGATAGTAGACATCGTGTGCGGCGAGGAGTGGTGTGCTCGCCTTCTTTGAGAGTGCAACAATCTGCCGCTCAATGTACCCTCGACCCTCTATCTCATCGTGGTGGGTGAGCTCAAGGTAGGTGCGCTCGGCTCCGAATATGTCGCGGTAACGATGCACCTCCTCAATGGCGCGCTCGATGTCGTTGCCGCGCAGACTGCTTACGTGTGGCCCCCGCATACTCGGGAGTACTGCAATGAGTCCCTCGTGATGTGCCTCAAGTAGCTCGACGTCTACGCGAGGTTTGTGAAAAAATCCCTCGGTGTAGCTTTTTGTAACGAGCTTGATGAGGTTGTGGTACCCCTCTTCCTTCTCTGCGAGAAGTACGAGTTTGGTGCGCCGCAGGTCGTGCTCGTGCTCCTTGTCGTGGCGTGTTCGTGCGGCGACGTACGCATCGAGGCCGATAATCGGCTTCACGTCTTGTCTTTTACACTCCTTGTAGAACTCTATTGCGCCGTAGAGGTTGCCACAGTCGGTGAGCGCAAGTGCGTCCATGCCGTACTCCTTCGCTTTTTTGACGAGGGGCTTTATCTGCGGAACCGCATTTAAAAGCGAATAGTGGCTGTGGTTATGGAGGTGGGTAAACGGACGCATAGGGTGAAGTATACCAATTCCATACAGTATCAGGACGACATCTCACCATACTTTTCCATCTTGTAAACCCCTGTCATACCCACGTGGTATACTCACATCATGCCATCTCCCCACGCACGATTCGACGAGCTCTACGCGCGACTCAATACGGAGCAGAGAGAGGCGGTGGACACGATTGAGGGGCCTGTGATGGTGATTGCGGGTCCCGGAACGGGTAAGACACAGATTCTCACGCTCCGCATTGCGAACATTATGCGGCGAACGGACGTACCGCCGAGTGCTATTCTCGCGCTCACTTTCACGAACGCCGCCGCGGCAAACATGCGTGCGCGCCTCGTCACAATCGTCGGGAGCGAGGGGTACCGCGTCGCCATTCACACCTTCCACAGCTTCGCAAACCACATCATCGAGCGCTACCCGGAGCGTTTTCCCGAGGCGGTGGGCGCCTCGAGTGTAAGCGAGGTCGAGCAACTCGATACCGTACGTGCACTCATCGACCAAGGGGGGTATGAGCTCCTCGCCCCGCTTGGGAATCGCTACCACTTTGTTCCCACCATCGTGAGTGCCATAGGACACCTGAAAAAAGAAGGGTACGGACCGGAAGCATTTCGGGAGTGGGTGGAGCAGGGTATGCGCGAGGTGCACTCGGCTCCCGACCTTACCCACACGAAAGGTCCGCATAAAGGTAAGCGGAAGGTGGTCTACGAAAAACGCCTCCGTGCGTTACATAAGGATGCGGAGCTCGCCCGCCTCTTTGAACGCTACGAGGCGACGCTCCGCGAGCGGAGGAAGTATGATTTTGATGACGCACTCCTCCTCCTCATACGCGCACTTTCTGCTGATGAGCTTTTCCTGCGTGAGCTCCAAGAGGAGTACCACTACTTCCTCGTCGACGAGCACCAAGACACCAATGGTGCGCAAAACAAGATACTGGAGCTCTTAGCGAGCTTTTTTGATGAGCCGAACCTCTGCATCGTGGGTGATGAGAAGCAGGCGATATTCCGCTTTCAAGGTGCTTCACTCGCGAACTTCCTCTACTTTGAGAAGCGCTTTAGGAACGTGCGACGCATCACGCTCACCACAAACTACAGGAGCCACCAGGGGATTCTCGATGCCGCGCACGGCCTCATTGCACATGCGCGCGAGAGCATCCCCGCACCGCTCGTGGCTTCCGCGGGCACCCCTCGCACAGTGGGTATCTACCGGCTGAATGCCGACGACGAAGAGCTCCTCTACCTCGCGGAAGCCGTGCGTACGAAACTCTCCGAAGGTGTACCTCCCCACGAGCTGTGCGTGCTCGTACGCACCAACCGCGACGTGGCGGCGGTGCGCGACTACTTTGAGCGTCTCTCGATACCCTGCATCGTCGAGAGCGGGCACGGCGTACTCGATGATAGCGACGTGCGGGCGCTCAACCGTATCCTCGAAGCGCTCGCCGATCTCTCAAACGACGACTCGCTCGTGCGCCTCCTCTTCATAGACTTTCTTGGTATCGCCCTTGAGGATGCGTATGCGATTCTCCGCGACGCGCGTGAGCGCAAGGTGCCCCTCTTTGAGTCACTCACCCATCCCGCCGTACCGCTCGCACACCCTCGCGAGGTGCACGCGCTCGCCCGATTGCTCGCTTCTTGGAAGCGCACCGCGGAGAATGAGTCGTTTCTGGTGTGCTTCGAGCAAGTGGTGCGCGAGAGCGGACTCCTCACCCACATCGAGCACTCGCCCTTCCATGTGGAAAAGTTTGACAAGCTCGTTCGACTCTTCGACGAGGTGAAAGCGCACGTGCACCGCTCCCCCCACTTTTCCGCGACCGACTACAAGACCTTCCTCACCATACTTGGCGAGCATGGGATCACGCTTGAGGCGAAGAGCAGGTCCATTGTTGAGGCGGTGCGCATCATGACCGCACATAGGGCCAAAGGGCTCGAGTTTGACTACGTGTTCATCGTGCGTGCGTACGACGGGCACTGGGGCGGGCGAAAGGGACACGCGGGTTTCCTCTTGCCCTACACAAATGTGGAGGCAACAGGGGATACGGAGGAGACCGAGGATGAGCGACGACTCTTTTTTGTGGCGCTCACGAGGGCGCGCAAGGATGTGTCGGTGAGCTATAGCGTACGGAGCTCGGAGGGCAGGGAGCGTGTCCCCTCGCAGTTTATCGAGGAGATACCGGCTGAACTGCGCCGTGAGTATGGTGCGGCCGAGGTGGGTGTGGAGAACAAGCGCCCACCCCTCTTTGTCGCGCACACTCCCATCTCGGAAGTAGAAAAGTACCTTCCGTTTGTGCGGGCTCATTTCAATCAAAAGGGCCTCTCTGCAACCGCGCTTATTAGCTACCTCAATTGCCCGTGGGAGTGGTTCTACCACCACTTTTTCCACACCCAGTTTTTAAAGAGCGTTCAGCAAAAGCGGGGCACTGCGGTGCACCGCGCACTGCAGGCGTACTTCAATGAGCGCAATCGGACTCCAGGCGTGCCGGCGGAGCGACTGCGTGAGCTGTTCCACGAGTACCTTGCGTACGAGGAGCTTCCGCTTGAGGTACATGAGCGTGTCGCGCGCGATACCTCGGCGGCACTCCTCGGGTGGCATGGCACCTATGCGAATAGCTGGCCTCCGCTTACGATAAACGAGCTTCGCATTGAGGGAGTGCTCCTTGATGACGTTGTGCTCACCGGTTCGCTCGATAAGCTCGAATGTTTGGATGGGGGTAATGTGCGCTCGTGTCATGAGGTAACAGTGGTTGACTATAAAACAGGAAAGCCAAAAACACGAAATGAGATTGAGGGGCGCACGAGCGCGCGTGGGGCGGGCAACTACAAGCTCCAGCTCGTGTTCTACGCACTCCTCCTCTCGAAGTACCGAGATGGGTGGTACCGCATGCGCGAGGCACAGCTTGACTTTGTTGAGCCCAATGAGCGGGGTGCATACAAAAAAGAGTCGTTTATCATTCAGGCAAACGAAATTTTAGAGCTCTCCGAAACGGTGCGACGTGTCGCCAAGGAGATACGCTCCCTCTCATTCTGGTCAACGAGGTGCGGCGATGAGACCTGCGAATCGTGCGCGCTCCGCGACCTTTCTTCGTAGGCTAGTTGGTGGTTGTCGCGTGTACAGAAGACGATGGTTTGCTTTCTTCCACTACAGCTTTGCTGGGTGGTACCAGTTCGCCAGCATCAATACCTATGTTGCGCAGCAGTGTCTGTGCAACCACGCTCATTGCCATATACGGTTGTGCACCGTCGATAGGTATCTGCTGTCCGGCAGCAAGCACTATGGTGAACGGCGTTCCCGTGCCCCCCGCACTCTTTGCTTCTTCAAACTGCGCTTCTATCACACTCATAAGCGAACCGTCAGCCATACATGTTTCGAAGCGCCCTCGATCAGCACCCGCTCGCTCCGCAAACACCGGAAGGAGCGAGAGGTCAAGCTGGTCGTTGCCAGGACCCTCCGTATACACGATGTCGATAAACTTCCAAAACGCCTCATTGCCCGCAAGCTCGGCAACACACTCGCTCGCGAGTGCTTCCGTAGGCGCTTTGGTGTGGAGCTGGGCGAGGGGGAAATGCCGAAAGACCCACGCAATGTTTCCACCACTTCCGTACTCTTCTATGATCGCTTTCATCGTCTTGTGAAAGTCTCTGCAAAACGGACACTCAAGGTCGGAATACTCAATGAATACGATAGGCGCAGTGCGAGGTCCGACGATGTGATCGCGTTCGGAGACGGGGGGCACGAGCGTGGGTGCGCTACTGTTAAGGAGCTTCGCGGTATCTCCACTTGAGGGACTGTCGCCACTTCGCTTGTAGAGCGCAAACACCACAGAGCCGATGATGATAGCGGCGGCAAGCAATGCTGCGGCAGGGACCAGGTAGCGAGATGTTGCCGGAGACTCGTACATGCAACTATGGTACCATAAAACACGCGGTAATGCGCACTACTCACAATGCACATCCATGACGCGCTCGTACTTGGTCTGGTACAGGGGTTGACGGAGTTCTTGCCAATTTCCTCGACGGGACACCTCATCCTCGCGCGCGAGGTCTTTGGCTATGCGCCCGAGAGTGGCCTTGCATTCGACGCACTGCTCCACCTTGCAACTGCGCTTGCGGTCGCAGTCTATTTCCGCCATGACCTCATCGCGGTTGCACGCACATTTTTGCACCTGCTCTGCGGACGCCCCACCGAACCTTCGTCGCGCACGCTCTTCTACGCACTCCTGCTTGGTACACTGCCCGCGGTTTTGTTTGGACTCCTCCTTGAGGACACCATGGAATCCTCCTTTCGAAGCGCCTCACTTGTCGCGTGGGTGTTGCTTGCAGGTTCAGGGCTCTTCCTTGTAGCGGAGTACGTGGGCGCGCGATACAAAACCAACAAAGAAGTGACACCCCGCGCAGGACTTGTCGTAGGGTTTTTCCAAGCGCTTGCGCTCATTCCGGGCATGTCGCGCTCAGGTGCGACGATAGCAGGCGGGCTTCTGCTCGGACTCTCGCGGCACGAGGCGGCTCGATTCGGGTTTCTCCTCTCGTTCCCCATCATCATCGGGGCGGGGGGAAAAAAGCTCTACGAGCTTCTTGCAAGCGGTGCGTTTGAAGCGGACATCGTACCTATAACCGTGGGTGCCTGCGCGTCGTTTGCGGCAGGGCTCGCTGCCATCCATTGGCTCATCCGCTACCTCAAAACCCGCACGCTCACGGTGTTCGTCGTGTACCGTATTTTCATCGCACTCACTGTGCTTCTCTTTGCATAGACACGAAACGGCCGAGTCAACTGACTCGGCCGCAATTCGATTGTTAGTACGCCTCACACGGCACATGTGCCGCGATGAGCGGATGGCTTTCGGGATACCCTCGAATATTGTCAGGGACACTTTCTCCAATGTGCGGCCACACCTTCTTTTCAGGTGGCTACGCGGTAGGCTCATTCTTTGTCCGGCCCATTTTTCTAAACCGTCAGTTACAACCCCACGCGAGTGTACACCCTCGTGGCCAAGGATAGCAACATCCGTATACACTAGAGGGGGAGGGTGTGGGTGAGCGCCTCACGCTCAACGCCTTTTTCCCATTTTGACGTATCAAGCCGTACCTCTTTAAGCTCGCCAAAATCTTTGTAGAGCAATTTTTTATGTTTTCGGGCATAGTCATAGAGTTCCTTGGTGAGGCGTACATCGTCGAGACAGTACTTTCGTACAAGGTCCTCTTTTCCTTCTTTCCACCACCGTACCGCCTCAAGCCCGTGCCCGCTCTTGGCTTCCCCTAAGGTTGCCTCTGCGAGTGTATCGAGCTTCAGCCGTCGCCCGAGCACCTGCTTTACCTCCGCGAGGAGGTCAACGCTATGGAGACGCGAGAGGTCGCCCGGGTAGTACTTGTTGAGGAGCGGGAGGTCGAAATGATCGTTGTTAAACCCTATGAGCACATCCGCTCGCTCAAGAATAGGCCAGAGTGCGGAGAACTCACCTACGGAAAAACTCTCGTACACATCGCGTGAGGAGTCGTACACGCCGACAATCGATATGTCGAGCTTTTCCGGGGCATTTGAGCCCACATCTTCAAATACGTTCGAAGTCTCTATATCAAACACTACGCGTCGTACCGCCATACCATGCAAGTGTTAATCTGACACCTCAAACACCGCGTCCGCAATCATTTGCTCCGGTACGGAAATCTCCGCTTTCGTGCGCATGTCACGCAACTTGTAGAGACCACTCTCGCGCTCTTCCTCACCCACGAAGAGCGCGAAGGGAATGGACTTCTTATTCACGATTTTGAGCTGATCGGCAACCTTTTTTCCGGAGAGATCAACCGCCACCGTGAGGTCGCGCCGTCGAAGCCGTTGGGCGAGTTGTTGTGCGAACCCCATGAGCGATGCGTCAACAACCACCATGTAGAGGTCGGTGGTGGGCATGTAGTCGGGAAGTCGCTTGTGGGTGGCGAGGAACTCGCGTAGGCGCACATCGCCAAACCCAAACCCTACCGCAGGCACGGAGTCCTCGCCGAACACTTCAAGGAGGTTGTCGTAGCGCCCCCCGCCAAACAATGCTTTCGGCATGGAGCCTGATGTGTCGTATACCTCGAAAATCATACCCGTGTAGTAGTCGAAGCCACGCACCATATATGGGTCATGCACCACGTTTTTTATACCCCGCTCCTCAAGAAGCTCAAGGAGGGCGGTGAAATTTCTCCCCGCATCGGTTTCCAAAATGAGTTTTCGAATGGTAGCGGGCGTGTAGTGGGTCAGTACTACCGATGCGAGTCGTTTTCCCAAGAGCGTAGCCAGTTGTTCAGCGTACGTCTCTGGAGCGAGCTTGTCGCGTTTGTCCATGAGGCGAATAAGCTCGATCTGCTTTTCCTTTGGGAGAGTGAGCCTATGGGCGTGCGCGAGTGCCGCGAGTGTTTCGGGTATGACACTGCGGTGGTTGAGGCGAATTTCAAACTCACGCTCCTCCGCACCGAACGCACGCATGAGCTCATACCCAAGGAGCAGTATCTCTACGTCCGCCTCAATACTCGATGAGCCGAAAAGGTCGCAGTTGAGTTGCCAATGCTCGCGCAGTCGCCCGCGTTGAGGACGCTCGTAGCGAAAGACGTTTGGTATGGAGTACCACCGAAGGGGAAACGCAAGCTCGCGCCTGCGTGCGGCCACCATGCGGGCGACCGTGGGGGTCATTTCGGGACGAAGTGTCACCCTGCGTCCTCCGCGATCTGTGAAGTTGTAGGTCTGCTCAGAAACGATCTCCTCGCTCGACTTGCTCTCGTAGAGCTCGCTCGGCTCGAGAATACTTGCGTGGTACTCCTCATACCCGTAGTGTTCGACCACATCGCGCATGCGTTCAAAGAGGTACTCCTCGATGAACATGTCCTCCGGGTAAAAGTCGCGGACCCCTTTGTAGGGGTCGGTTGAGAGCGCCTGCTTACGTTTTGCCATATATGCGGTAGAGTGTAGCGCATATGGACGAAGTGCTCAATCTCTACAAAGCAAGGGGGGAGACTCCTCTTGCGCGCATAGACCGTTTTCGCGCGGAAAACCCGCAGTATAAGCACATTCCACTCTCCTACGCGGGAAGGCTTGACCCTATGGCGGAGGGTGTGCTCCCTGTGCTTGTGGGTGAAGCAAACAAACGAAGGAGCCAGTACCTGAACCTCGACAAGGAGTATGTCTGCGACGTTCTATTCGGCTTTTCCACTGACACCTACGACATCTTGGGAGAGCTTACCGATGCGGTCACACGTTCCTCGCATCGTTACGTGTCGCAGGCGATGCTCGGCGAGTACCTCGCACAGATGGGAGGAACGAGGGTGCAGAAGTACCCCCCGTTCTCAAGTAAGCCACTTGAGGGTACCCCACTGTTCGTGAAAGCACGCATGGGACAACTGGACGAGTTTGAGCTTCCGGAGCAAGAAATTACGATACGTTCTCTCACGCTCCTCGGGAACAAAAAAATTACACAGGAGGAGCTTCTCGCAAAAATCCAGAGTGACATCAAAATGGTTCGGGGAGACTTCAGGCAGGAAAAGATTGCAACATTGTGGAACGAGTCACTGCGCGTACTCTATGGGCTTTCCTTCGACATGGCGAGCATCGGCATTGCCTGCTCAAGTGGTACCTACGTGAGGTCACTCGCTCACGAGCTCGGCATCAAACTCGGGGTACCTGCGCTCGCCTACCGCATCCTTCGCACTAAGGCGGGAGGGTGGCGGGTGGAAGATGCGTTGCGCTAGCGCAATGTCCTCGTGACGAGTTAGGGGAGACTCTCACAGACCACACCATCTTTGTCACTATCAAGCTTATGCACATCGTTTTCTTTTCCCCCGCATGCGTCAAAAAGCGCCTGCGCTTCACTTTGGGTGGTAAACGAAGAACAGTTGTAGATATTTTTCCCACACTCGTAGGCTTCGCTTCCGTTCGTGGATGAGGGGGTTGTTGCGCCGGTATGTACTGTACTTGCGAGTTGCTCTGGTGTGCTTGCTTCTGTGTGTTTTGCTACGGGACACAGGGAGGGGGACCAGAGTCCGCGCTCCGCGCCGATAGCCTCATCCTCCGCCGCGCGGTACTCGCTCTGTCGTGTATAGGGCGTGTGGTACATGTACTCGCGTGCAAACCCCTCTCGAACGAGCGCGAGCCCCACATCTACACCTGCTTCAGTCCTCAGGTAGGCGAGCAGGCGACCGTACCTGTCTTCTGTTCCCTGACTCGTGTCTTTCTCCAAGAGCACCTGTGAAGTTCCGACAAGTGTGGTGAGCTGTGCGGTAGACTCGCCGGCCATGCACTCTGCGGCGGTGGTGGGGCCGGTCTCGGGAGCGTCGATGCCAATGAGGCGCACGGTGCGTTCGCCCGTGCCGAGTTGTACCACGAGTGTGTCTCCATCGATGACGCGAACGACATGCGCCGGCTCCGCGTCAAAACTCCCGACTTCAGCCCTCTCGTTCGTGGTCGTTTCTGCGTCCTCGCTCTCTGGTGCAAGAAATTCCTCCTGTCGCACACCACGATCAAGTACATCGTACATGCGCACATCTCGCTCGAGGAGGAGTGCGAGCACGAGCACCACGTTGAGTGCGATAGACAAGAAGCACAGCATGCGCCACACACGAGCATTCATGCGATGAGTGTACCACACTCACACGACAGTTCCTTTTCCTCACTAGAGTTAGTACGTGGCACTAAAATGCGCTAGAATGCCGCGCATGGACCGCATACGCAATTTTTCCATCATCGCACACATAGACCATGGGAAAAGCACACTTGCCGACCGTCTCCTTGAGGCGACCGGTGCCATTGAGGCGCGCAAAATGAAGGACCAGGTGCTCGACCGTATGGATTTGGAGCGCGAGCGAGGCATCACCATCAAAATGCAACCCGTCGTGATGCGCCACGTGTATAACGGGAATCCGTACGCAATCAACCTCATCGACACCCCCGGGCATATCGACTTCTCCTACGAAGTCTCTCGTGCCTTGAAGGCGGTCGAGGGGGTGGTGCTCCTCGTGGACGCGACACAGGGCGTGCAGGCGCAAACGCTCAC
Source organism: uncultured Candidatus Saccharibacteria bacterium (assembly GCA_964383505.1). Classification (GTDB taxonomy): domain Bacteria; phylum Patescibacteriota; class Minisyncoccia; order Phycocordibacterales; family UBA12088; genus CAYLHB01. The sequence goes on along the minus strand of CAYLHB010000004.1, from coordinate 37,716 downwards.
CACGCTACGTATGGCACAGGACCAGGGGCTCGTCGTCCTGCCTGTGGTGAGCAAAATCGACGCCCCGCTCGCGCGCACCGACGAGGTGAAGCTCGAGCTTGCCGAGCTTGTGCACTGTGAGATAGAGGATGTGCTTGAAACTTCCGGGAAAACAGGTGCGGGTGTGCAGGTGCTCCTCGACGCCATTGTAGAACGCGTACCTCCTCCGTCGACCACCGAAAAAAATGACGTCCGTGCGCTTGTCTTCGACTTTAAGTACGACAACCATCGCGGGGTTATCGTCTACACGCGAGTGTTTTCAGGCTCTATCACGAAAGGCACCACACTCACTTTTTCTGCGGCGGGGGAGCATTTTGTATGCCTTGAGGTGGGAGCGCTCACGCCCGACGAAACGCCCCGCACCTCGCTTCTGGCGGGTGAGATTGGCTACCTCGTGACCGGCATCAAGGAACCCGGCATTGCGTCCGTGGGTGACACCATCGTTGCTTCGCGTGCGACACCCCCCTTGCCGGGCTACCTCGCACCCACGCCGGTCGTGTGGGCATCGCTCTACCCGGAGAGCCAAGACGACTTCGTGGCTCTTCGCCAAGCACTCGTGCGCCTGCGCCTCTCCGACTCCTCACTCACCTACGAGGAGGAGTCGTCGGGTGTCCTAGGGCGTGGTTTTCGGTGTGGTTTGCTGGGCATGCTCCACCTTGAAATCGTGACCGAGCGACTGCGCAGAGAGTTCTCTCTTGACCTCATTGTGACCCAGCCGTCAATCACCTATGAGGTGACCCTCACTTCCGGCGAGATGGTGAAGGTGTACAGTCCCCACAAGTTTCCTGATTTTGGGAAAACCAAAAGCGTGCGCGAGCCATGGGTGGTGGTAACGCTCATTGTCCCCCCCGAGTACGCGGGCACCATAGTGCCGCTCCTCTATGAGTACGAGGCGACCGCACGACTTTCCGAAACATTCGGAGACGGGCGCACGAAGCTCGTCATTGATATGCCACTCCGGGAGCTCATGCGTAACTTTTTCGACCGCATTAAGAGCACATCTTCAGGGTACGCTTCGATTTCGTACGAAATCGGCGAGAGCAGGGATGCTGATGTGGTGCGCATGGATGTCCTTGTCGCAGAGGAGCCGGTGGTCGCTTTTACCCGCGTGGTCGCGCGACGACGCGTGGAGGAAGAGGCGGAGGAGGTGGTGGAGCGCCTCCATGCCTTACTCCCGCGCCAACAATTTGTGACAAAACTGCAAGCCGTCGCGCTCGGGCGCATCATAAAAAGTAAGACGTTGCAGGCGTACCGAAAGGACGTGACCGCGAAGCTCTACGGGGGCGATATTACAAGAAAGATGAAGCTTCTTGAGAAGCAGAAGAAAGGGAAGAAGCGCATGGTGGCGCGTGGCAAAGTGAACATCCCGCACGATGTCTTTCTTAAAATGATGCGGTCGGGAAACGACGCGTAGAACTGAACCACTCAATTTTGAGAACAGTGCGGTCTACTGTGGCACACTGAAGTTTAGTGGGGGTGCAGGAGGCACCTCCGGTACCTGTTCCTGGTCATCGGTTGGGGGTGTGGCGGTGAGCTCAAGTTCGTTCTCGATTGCCTCAAGGAGCGCAGGATCTTCCACGGTACCTTCAGGCACGCCACTTTCCGGACGTTGGTTGTTTGCTGTGGTCTGCAATTGCGCGCGTATTCGTGCTTGCTCTTCAGGCGGCAATTGATTGAACGCTTCCTCTGCGCTTTGTGTAGGAATAGGCGCAGGCGCAGATGAGCTTGTGAGGTACAGCACCCCCGAGTAGGTGAGCACCATCGAAGCAATGATTACGAGAGAGAATGCTCCCCACACGTACTTTATTGCTTTTTTTGTGCGCTTTTGGAACAGCATGTGGATTAGTGCGGGTGACTCGTTTCTGTATGTGAGATACTAGCATATATGGCTACCTCATGCACGAGCAGCCCCCATTACTATGCTTGAGTTTTACGAACGCCGCAGAATCAGACGATTTGTATACTCCCCACTCATGGTGGGCCTACTTTTGCTCCCGCTCTACTTTCTGGCTCATGCTACATGGAATGCATACGCGAAAGAGCGCATGGCTTCGGAGAATCGCGAGAAAATCGCACGAGAACTTGAAGCAGTTAAGCAACGGGAAGCATACCTAGAGAAGGAGCTTGCACGCCTCACGAGCGAGCGGGGGGTTGAGCGTGAGTTGAGGCAAAAGTTTGATGTTGGCAGGGAGGGTGAGGAAATCATTGTGCTCGTGGGGGAGAGTGAGGGTACCCCACCCCCTGCAACCAGTACTCCAGCGACCCACGAAAGCATGGTGAGCAGGGTACTGCGAATTTTCCCTTTTTGACGTATAGTACGGTGCAAGCGTACCCACAACCTTTGCGTGTGTGTGCTAATGAGCGAGTATCGTTTAGTGGCAGGACGCGACCTTCCCAAGGTTGAGACGGGGGTTCGATTCCCCCTACTCGCACCGAACAACGTGAGGGAGAATAAGCACGATGCCCCACTTTGCGTACTAACAGTAGTGCCACTTTTCCTTAGTATGCTCTAGGACAATGCGGGATTAGATTTACGAAATCAAAAAAGCTTTCTCGCTCAGGTAGGTTTAGTTTTGGAAATGGCTTAAACATGTTATACTTTGCCTGTAGTTTACGATATGGCATCAAAAAACGAGCAGGGATACAGCGCAGACTCCATCACTGTCCTAGAGGGACTTGAGCCGGTACGCAAGCGTCCTGGGATGTACATAGGTACTACTGGGCCTGAGGGGCTCCACCACCTTATTTGGGAAGTGTTTGACAACAGTCGCGACGAAGCAATGGGTGGTTTTTGCAACGACATAGAGGTGGCGTTCCTTCCGAACAATCGAGTCCGTGTAACCGACAACGGGCGAGGTATACCCGTTGACATCCATAAACAAACGAAAGTGTCCGCACTTGAAACCATCATGACCACACTCCATGCAGGAGGAAAGTTTGGTGGCGAAGGATATAAGGTCTCCGGTGGACTCCATGGGGTTGGGGTGTCGGTAGTGAACGCGCTGTCATGCTACGCAAAAGCGGAAGTGCACCGCGACGGGGGACTCCACATGCAGGAGTATGCACAGGGGAAACGAAAAGCGGCGGTAAAAAAAGTAGGCGTGAGTGCGAGGCGCGGCACCATTATCACGTTTGAGCCCGATCCGGAAATCTTTAAGGAAATTAAGTTTGACTGGAATAAGATCGTTCACCATCTTCGTCAGCAGGCCTACCTCGTGAAGGGCCTGCGCATTTCGGTTATCGACCTACGCGATGCAGATGAAAGAACGCTCGATAAAATGCTCAATGAAGTAATGTACGCACGTGAACTTCGCCTCAATGCCCCCTCCATGACCTTCTACTTCGAGGGAGGGCTTCGCTCACTCATCACCTTCTATAACCAACACCAAACACCCCTTCACAAAAACATTTTTTATACAGAACGCACCGATGTGGCGGAAGGGGTCCTCTCAGTTGAGGTAGCGCTCCAATATGTCGATGACATAAGCGCGCGCATCACCACGTTTGCAAACAATATTGTAAATCCAGAAGGCGGAACACACCTCACGGGTTTCAAAACTGCACTCACGCGCACGCTCAACACGTATGGCAGAAAGAGTGGCATACTAAAAGAGAGCGAGGAGAACTTGAGCGGGGATGACGTACTTGAGGGTCTTACCGCAGTCGTATCCGTAAAGCTCCCAAGCGACAAGATACAGTTTGAGGGCCAGACAAAGGCAAAACTCGGCTCTGTTGAGGCGCAGAGTGCAGTGCAAACGGTGGTGAACGAAGCACTCTCGGCATTCCTTGAGGAAAATCCGGACGATGCGAAAATCATCATAAACAAGAGTATCCTGGCACTCAAAGCGCGCAAAGCGGCAAAAGCGGCGAAGGACTCGGTACTTCGCAAGGGAGCGCTCGAAGGCCTCACGCTTCCGGGAAAGCTCGCCGACTGTCAAACACGTAAGGCGGAGGAGAGCGAACTTTTCCTTGTGGAGGGCGACAGTGCCGGAGGCTCGGCAAAAATGGGTCGCGACCGACGTACACAGGCGATACTTCCGTTGCGAGGTAAAATCCTCAACGTGGAGCGGGCTCGCCTCGATAAAATGCTCGCGAGCAATGAGATTCGTGCGCTTGTGGTTGCACTCGGAACGGCCATCGGCGATGTGTTTGATATCGGCAAGCTTCGCTACCACAAAATCGTCATTGCGACCGATGCGGACGTCGACGGGGCACACATACGTACACTCCTCCTCACATTATTTTTCAGACACTTTGTGTCGGTGATAGAGGGGGGGTACCTCTACATTGCGCAGCCACCGCTCTATAAAATTTCACGGGGAAGAGATGTACGGTATGCGTACTCCGACGAGGAGAAGCGTGGAGTGCTTGCTTCTATGGGAATAACGGAAGAAGTTGCACAGGAAAACGATGCGGAAGATGAGGCGCTGCCCGAAGAAGAAACGGAGACGGATGAAAGTGCCGCTAGCTCAAGGAAGCCCGGTAAGGTTAGCATCCAACGCTACAAGGGTTTGGGAGAAATGGATCCGGAAGAATTATGGCAGACCACCATGAACCCGTCTAATCGGGTGCTGAAGCAGGTTACCATAGAGGATGCTCAAGAGGCCCACCAGGTGTTTGACACGCTCATGGGGACCGATGTGGCCGCACGCAAGAGCTTCATTCAAAGCAATGCGCGCTTAGCGGAGCTGGACATTTAGCACACGCAATCTGATTAAGTATTCAAGGTCGAAGTGTTTGATAGGTATTCACGCCACCTGTTCACTTTTCAGAGATGGTAATTATTCGAGTGTCGCGGTTGTTGCGAGCAGAATCTGCGCCACTTGCAGGCAAGAGCGTAATTGTGATTGCTCCGTTTTTTGCATTGCGCACCTCGTCAAAGCTGAGCGTGAACTCTATACGCTCACCAGGTTTAAGTGACGATTGAAGAGGGGAGGTATACCTGTAGTCGGCATCACCTTCAATCGGGAGGTTGGCGATGAAACCCCATGGACCCGAAGCGGCCCCCCCCACATTACTCACTGTAAAACGTATCGCGGCGGTGCCGTCCGAAGGGATAACTGAACGTGCAACGAACGATGTAGTTTTCGAAGCGTCGAGTAACACACCGGTACCTGTAATGCCCACACTCAGGTCCTGAGGACCTGAGGGGACAACTATGGGCTCGGATACCGAAGGACGAACTGCGGGAGGGCTTGCGGGTGTGACGAGAGGTGTGGGTGACTGCGCGGGCGTTGAGGGCGATTTAGACCCATCCGATTCCTTAGTTGTGTCGATAGAGGAAGTTGCATTCACAAAGAACGAATCCCGTGTCGCGGCGATTCTGGCATTTTCAACAGTGACCACCACGCCAGCGCGTATCTCAGAGCCCTCGACTTTAATGGTAAGCGGCACATCCACATAGCGTGTCTCATTGCTCGATGCAATGAGTGTTATCGAGTTCGTACCTGTGGGCAGTGTGTATGGTTCCCCACATGCAACTTGTTTCCACACGCCGTTATTTTTTACATCAAACTGAACAGCACTCTTACACTCATAGGTAAACTTGTAGCTCGAGTGAGGATCGCGAGGACTGGTGTGCGTAAATGGGACCACCACTTCACGTCCAACCGGAAAGACCTTGCGGTCGAGTACAAACTCGAGCGACTCTTTTTCGGATCCGCCAAACAACGAGTCGAGAGATACCACACCGCCTGTAAGCGTCCCACGGACTGCAGGAAAGAACCCCCCCAACTTTAGGGTACCCCACGCAATCATCGTGAGAAGCGCAACGAGCCCCACGAATGCGAGGGATTTCATAAGCAATCGAGCAATTTTCTCTCCTTTTTCTCGTTCTTGTGGCGTAACGTTCATAATGATGTTTATGCGTCTAAGTATAAATCCAGCAGTGCATGTCTATGTTTACCACCCATCTGTTTAAATGTCAATACATGATGATTGACAGAATTATGTTTGTGTGCTAGTAGTTTGTGCATGGCAGCTACCTACCAGACAAACACAAACGTGGTATCCAATGCGCTTGAGAACGTGCTTATCAATGTGCAAGGCGAGGTGGATCGAATATTGGAGCGTGCAAGCGTCTTTCTTGAGGACGAGCGAGATGAGAAGAACGACCTACTTGACCTAGACGATGAACATTTGTCTCACGCCGGGGCAACGGTTGGTCCTGTGGGTGATGAAAGTGTTCGCATATACCCAGGCAAAACCATTGAGGCAAAGCCAGAGCCGGTGCTCGCGCCACTTCTCCCACACCTTACCCACCTGGCACGCACCGGTGTGGTCTTCCTCACCCACATAGTCGAGCTGGCAACTTCGAAGCTCCAAGAGTGGGATGAGCAACTTCACATGCGCACCGTTACGTCAACAGGTGGTGAGATAGTAGGGGGGCTTCCAACAGAAATCTTCGCACCCGTCGCCCCAGTAGCAGTCATGGCCACAAAGGAGGAGCAGTTTGAGCCTGCTGATGTGCGCATCACGCTACCAGTCGTCTCTAGGGAACACCCTATTGCAGATCACTCACACAAAGTCCACACATTGCTCGATACTACTCCGCACAACCTGCCGACCATGTATTCGGGGGAGAGGTACTTTAGAGATGACGCATGGCTCTTGTCGATTCCTCAGGTTCCAGCTCTTCAGAGAGAGAAACAGGTGTCGACACCTACCACTTATGAGCAGACGTGTACGTCGGATGTAGCATGTGAGACTGAAGACAATGTGAAAACGGACGACTTCAATGAGTATGAGTGGAAGGATAGCTGCGTGGATACGGTTCAGCCTACTACTCACGCACGAGTCAGTCGAATTGCCTACTGTGTTCTTATAAGTTTGTTCCGCGAGGCACGCACGTAGGTAAGGTTGTATTTTCGTGGAACTGTGGTATAATTGCACAATGAAACTGATTAACTCAAGGAGCAGCGAAAAAGAGCGTCGTACAACGATGCTTTTAAGCACCTCGTTCATATTTGTGGGACTCTCAGTGTTTCTGAGTGTAATTGGTTTTGTGCCCGAGCCCGCAACGACTGTGCGCGCCACGCTTACAGCAACTGCGACTCCCTCGCTCTATGAGGTGGAGGTGGCTGAAGACCCTACACCAACGCAAGTGCGTATACAAAAGGCAGGCATCGTGGCGAGTATCTCGACTCCCGCGACGACCGACATTGCTGTGCTTGATCGTGCACTCCTTTCGGGCGCGGTTATCTACCCGGGTAGTACCACCTTGGGCACAAAGGGCAACATCCTCATGTTCGGCCACTCAAGCTACTTACCAGTAGTGAAAAACAAGGCGTACCAGACGTTTAACGAGCTAGGGACACTTGCACCCGGTGACATTATTGTGGTTGAATCTGTGACGCATGCGTACTTGTATCGTGTAAAGGCGGTAAGAAAAGCGAAGGCTGAAGACACACCAATAGTGTTTGATACGCCCCGTGCCATGCTCACGATGGTGACGTGCGATACGTTTGGAGACAAAAACGATCGCTACATCGTAGATGCAGACTTTATTAACAAAGCACCGCTCACATCTGTTGTTGCGGGAAAGTAAACTGTATTACAAGTAGGACACGACTATGGCCTCATTCACCTCACAACACACTCTTCGTTCGACTCTCACCACAATGGGTGTCGCGCTTCTGCTTGCTGGAGGTGTACTTGGTGGTCTTTTCATACTTGAGCAAGCAATCGGGGGAAACGAAGTCGAGGCGTGCTGGTCATGGAAAGGATGCGGGGAGCAGGTACCGTACTGCAGACTCAACGCAAGTCAAGATTCCATCGCAAACGGTCAGTCTACAGAGCTCACGTGGAGCACTGGGGGAGGGGTGGACTCCGTTGAGTTCATCGGCTTTCCCGAGGCCTCATACCCCACAAACGGCTCGCTGATAGTCACCCCTTCCGAGTCACACACGTATCGCATTGTAGCGAAGTCGAGTGAGCGCAACAGCACCTCGGTCTGTGAGGTGACGGTATCGGTGGGTGAAGCGTGTCTCCCGGGTACCTGCACTATGAGCGCAACGCCCGACACCATTACAAAGGGAGAAGAGGCGCTTCTTGTATGGGAAACCACGAATGTAGAATCCGGGTCCATAGACCAAGGTGTAGGCAGTGTGCCACAGTCCGGGTCAGTGAAAGTAACACCTGAAGTTTCGACCACCTACACCGGTACGTTCATAGACACCTCTGGAAAAACGCTCCACTGCAGTGCACGGATAACCGTAGAAGAACAGGTACCCGACCCATTTTGTTCGATGGGCGTGAATCCCACCAGCATTATACGTGGTGAGGAAGCAACGCTTTTTTGGGAAAGCACTGCGGTTATTCGAGCAACCATTGACCAGGACATCGGGGAAGTAGGCTTGAGTAGCAACCTGATTGTGAAGCCCACACAGACGACGACCTACACAGGCACCTTTGAAGGACAGAACGGAGAAACCAAAATGTGCAGTGCCACACTTGTGGTGCAAGAGCCACAGACCTACCACCCCTCATGCACTTTGGATGCGGTGCCCGAGGGCATTATTCGCGGAAACTCCGCCACACTCTCCTGGAGCACTGTTGATGTAGAGGGAAGTGGCACACTCACGTCGCTCGGAACAATCGGGCAGTCCGGGTCGGCACAGGTCACCCCCACCACGACCACCGTGTACACCGCCCATTTTACTGGAAAAAATGGTGCACCGGTGAACTGTATGCGTACTGTGACAGTAACTGACCAGGAGCCAAAACCCAAGCCCGTATGCAGTATTGGAGTAAACCCAGCAACTATCACTAAGGGGGCTTCTGCCACACTTACGTGGGCAAGTTCCCACGCGACCTCGGGCGTGATTTCTTCCGGCATCGGAGCTGTCCCTGTGTCTGGAGCCGCCACCATAACCCCACAAACCACCACCACCTACACCGGCACGTTCACCGGAGCAGGGGGGAGTACCACATGCAGCGGCACGATCACCGTTGTTCCTCCCACCGAAGAGCCACTCCCTGTATGTAGTATGCAAGTCTCTCCCACCTCCATCACAAGCGGGGGGAGTGCGGTCCTGTCATGGACAAGCGAAAACGCGACAGGCGCAACACTTTCAAACGATATAGGCACGGTCGCCACCTCGGGATCCACCACAGTAACCGCAACAGAGCCAACAACCTACACAGGCACCTTTACACGCGGGACTTCAACAGTTAGTTGTAGCGCAACACTTTCGATTGTGAGTTCAAGCGGAGGAGGGGGGGGTGGTGGTGGCGGGGGCGCGTGTCTCAATTGCGACTCGAAAAAGACTTCGGGCGGAGGTTTGAGTAACACAAATAAGACAGAGGAGAAGACACCCTCTCCCACAATACTACTCGCAAAAAATGTCACTACCGGCCTTAGCTCAATCACACTCGCACAAGTGCCGTACACTGGCTTTACCGCCGGACCGGTTACGACGGTACTGTTTTGGATTGCGGTGTTGGTGATAAGTGCACTCATCGCGTACGTAGGCACCGTCCTTACTCCGCTGGCACGACTTCGCCGAATGTTGGTTGGCACATCGGATAAACCGGAGTATTTGTTCGAACATAGCAAAACTCCGTTCGCACAGCATTACATCTCACTTCCCGAGCATGAGGAGCCCTACGCTCTCGCGGAGATGCAACAGCGCTCACCGAGTATTATCGAAAATATGGCGCACAACGACAACATTCTCATTTCGCCCGAGGCGGAACGCATACTCCTTGCCGAAACGGAACGCGGAGGTCTTGACCCCGAGGTCCATCTCCGCGCGCTGTTCGAGAAAGCGAAAGCTAGTTATAGCCGCGAAGACGGGTGGATACTCCTGTCTAAGGAGAGGGTATACGAGCTCATGGGCGTTGCTCCACAACAACAAAAAGTGGATGAACCTAAGCGAATGCTACCGCACGACTCACCCCTTCATGATGTGGCGTTCCGAAACATACGTACACTTCAAATGCATCGTACGGCTCCGAATACTACCACCAAAGTTGAAATCGCACAGAACAGTTCGCACTCGGTGTCACCGCAATCCCCGTACCCCCAAGCGCAGAACAAATCTGAGATGCCGGTAGTTGGTGCGTTCGCGGGGATCTCTCAGGTAAGCAGTACTGAACATGCGAACACTGCCACTACGACACCGTTCGAACATGTTCCGGCAACTGCGTCAGTACGGTTGCTCCAAACACTCGCAAACCATAATGAACAAGATGCGTTTGCGTACGTGCGTGAAATGGCGCAAGCTGGCATGTTAGAGAAGGTGATAGCTGAAACAGTTACACACCTCGATGCGGTCTATCGTCATCGCATAGAGGGAAATCATACACCGCATCAAGATGTGCTCTCCATTACCTCAGAGTGGAGTAATGCAGAAATAGCAAGGACACTCGGATACTTTGTCGAATGCGTTGACCACAGCTACGAGAATACCAAAGTTGGCGTAAAGATTGCGCTTACAAAACTTTTTGTCCGCAAGGGGTAGTAGTATTGTGCGACATTGGCGGTGAAGGGTATAGGCAACAGATAGCATACCTGAGACTATGTGCATAGTATTGCCCCAGAATCTCTCGCTCACATTGAAGGAGTACATTTGTGGTGAATACGACTGTGGAAGGTGGAGTAGAGCTGTCGAAAGATGGTGCAATCGAAGAAACACAGTTTGAGTTCTGGCTCCAGGTTTGGGGCTTACTAAAGCTACGATCAGGTGCATCTTCTGTAGGATACCCCATATTTTTGGGCGAACACGAATCACACAAACAGCCTTCTACAGGCAAAAATTTTTCTCGGCTTAGACACCATCAAACTATTCTTCAAACGAGGGTAGACGGGACGCATTGAGCCGGCGCGCATATTGTTCGCCGGCTCAACTCCACCATGCTGAGTACGCAAAAGATATATTGTGCGACGTATAGCTATACACCTCGTATACGTGTTCCCTCACGTACTCTCTCTACAGAGATTCGAGTGGATATACATCCACAAGCACTGTTTCGTATGGATGAACCTTTTTGAGTGCCTCGATCATGCATGCTACACGATCACGCTCGCATACTGTCTCAATTTTTTCCTCATGAATTTGTTCCACAGTACCATACCACTTGGCCGATTGTAGGGGCCGCTTCTTCCCCGGGAAGAAATCTTTCGATTCCTTTTGAAGGAAAACTGCAGAATGTATAGCTGCCTATCCTTCCTGCTCCCGCCTCACCCATCGTCTTTCTTACCTCGTCGGCATTCGCTTCGGGGACAAAGACACTATTTTAACACAGGTTGATTGCATGGTGGTGTGCTCACAACTCTATTTACGGTGTGTGCAACATGACTGTTGCTACAACTCGTTGTACCAAAACGACACCACAAATACTATGCCTACGAGAGGAAGCACCATCGGTGCGGTAACTACTTTCATGGGAAGTGGCTGTTTCTCCCACCACGGCCAGAGTTTACCTACCAAGAATGTAAGTGGAATAAAGAAAATACCAATTCCCACTTTAAGAATTTTTTTAAAAAGAGGAGGCATGATGGTACTCAAAAGATAGTCCCCATAATTGTAGCGGCGGGGTGCCATCCGAGGTCTAGTCTTTTTATAGCGTGCCGTGTGTTACCGCCAACAATGGCGGCTCGCATTCCACGGACGTGTGCCCTCGGCGTTGTACAGGTACCGCGCGTACGCAAGATTACCTTCAAGCTCATAAAGATTATAACCGAGCTTGGTCGCCGTTGCAGAATGGTACCGTTCGTTGACCTGCATAACCCCCACATCAGCCGGATTCACTCGACCACGCAACGGCGTTCCCAAACTGTCGTTCTGTCGAAAGTTCGACTCGCACCGTGCGATGGACACGAGTATGGGCGTATCTTTAAAAAATTCCCGCACCTTCTCTTCCACATCCGCGTGGTCTCCGGCAACTTTTGGGATTCGCACGTCCTCGGGACGTACGAGTGATGGGACTTTACCGTCTACTCGTTCCTGCGCTCGCGCAACCTGCGCGGAAAGTGCCGGGGAGGATGTGGTAATCGCCATGGGACTTACCCACGAGGTTCCCACAATAATAACGGTTGCTAGTACTGTACCTATGATGAGCCGATTCTTAGCTGACAAATGAAAAACCCCTTAGCGAACACTCGCATTGGGGGCAGCTATGAGTATATCACAAAAAGGTATTGACGTCTACTATTTCATGTCGTCTTAAGAGACTACCACAAGTATGCTGTGGCTCAACAAAGCCAAATAATAAAACTTAGACACGTGTTCCAAGTACAAGTGCTCCATACAAACCACCCACATCTGAAAGCTCTGCCTTTCGTACTAACGGCTTTTTAGGAAACACCTGACAAATTTTGTCAAACCACTCCGTTGCGCGCTCCACCGAAATCGCAGGGTCTCCGACAATCATGGATCCCCCCAACACAATCACGTGGGGTGACCAAAACACCGCCACATTATTGAGCACGTACCCCAACAGACGCGCGAGTTCCTCCCACGCCTCCGGGTCTGCTACCTCGTACGCTTTCTTTCCAAAGCGCTCCGCGGTAGCGGTGCCAGAAACCAGCTCCTCCGCTTCATCTGCGGAGAGCATAGGAAAAACTGTTTTATCTATATCAAGCACCTGGTGACCCGGCTCAAAACCGAACGCAGACGCGCTCACCTTTCCTCCTTCAATGCGCGTTCCCCCCACACCGGTGGATACTGTAAGGTAGGCGACGATGGGGAACCCCCTACCTGCTCCGAAATGCGCTTCCCCAAGGCCAACCACGCTCGCGTCATTCTCAAGTGTGACAGGCACACCAAGTGCTCGCGCGAGGTCATCTCGAATCGGTTTACCTATCCACTGCGGAAGGTTGGGCGCACTCACAAGCGTACCTTTGTCTTCCGAGAGAGGTCCGGCGATGCCGCCCGCCGCGGACGTGGGGGTTGCACCCGCGAGTAGCTCCGTCGCTGCACGTATAAGCGCGTCTACGCCTGTTGTGTATTCCTGCGGGGTGTCGAGTTTAATCGGTGTGCCGAACGAGGCACCGTCCGACGAAAGCGCAACGCGTGTCTTTGTGCCACCTATATCAAAAAGTATTTTCATAGTTGCGTATTTCCCATAATTCGTCGCACCTCTTCTTTGTACCGCTCAACCGCGGGCTGGTCAAACGGGTTTACTCCGAAAAGCTCCGCGAGGTACATGATGGACGCCATGTGGATTGCCATGAACCGCCCGAGCTCTTCTGCAGAAAGCTCGGAGAACACCTCCTCGCAGTAGCGCAACCCTTCATGCTCATACGCGCGCTTTACCCCCTCATATATTGCAACGTTGACCGCTCCGGCACTCCTGCCACCGAGAAGCGCGGGCGCAGCGAGCAGTGTCCTGTCGGAGGGTACCTCCGGGCCCGCCCACGCATTTGGTGCCGCGACAAATGTGGTGAAGCGATCTCTTGGTCCTGCAAATACGAGTTGTATGACGCTGTGGAGATCGGTAGTGCCAATGACGACTGATGGCGCGATTCCGATACGTTCTTTTGTATCCGGCTTCTCCTTTCCTATGGATTCCGCTAAGAGCTGGCGGTACCACTTTCCCAACGTTTCAAGTTCGGGGTGAAAAAGGAAGAGATCGTGCGTGCGCACCCCGTGTTTGGTGGCGTGGTGGTAGAGAAGAAATGCATGTCGAGCGGCGGGGTTGTCCTTACTTATTTGTGTTGCAAGTACAACACCTTCCGTCATACCATAAGCAAAGCTCTCGATACTGATACCCGCGAGTGCGAGTGGCAGGAGTCCCGCGATAGTTCCCACAGAAAAACGCCCAGGTACCTCGCGAGGTGTGGTGAGCACCGTAAGCCCATCTTCCTTAGCACGCACTGCAAGCGGGCTCCCTTCGTTGGTGATCACAATGACGCGCGAGCTTGCGTCTGGCCCATAGTGTTGCTCAAGCGAGCGAAGTACGACCGCGGCGTTTACCACGGTTTCTACGGTCTCGCCGGATTTACTTGCCACAACAACTGCAATGTGCTCAGGCTCTGGCGCGAGGTCGCTCAAGTGCGAGTCCAAACGTTCTAATATCTCGGGCTCCACAGACTCGATGAAGATAAGGCGGGGTGTGTGGGTGGGATCCACTACCGCACGATAACCAAGGAGTGCGTCATATATGGCACGTGCCCCAAGGTCGGAGCCACCTATTCCTACAATAAGCACAAGTCGGAGGTTTCCGACAAGCGCGTCTGCGGTCGCCTCCACTCGAGCTATGCTTCGCGTGTCGCTTGGTGCGGCGAGTGCCGTTTCCGGCGAGCTGTAGGTATGGTCGTGTGCGGCGCGTGCGAGCACCTCTATTCGAGGTACGACCTGCTCAAAAAGGACATCGTCCTCTTTGGTGCAGAGTCCCTTGTCACTGTACGTTATCGTCATGTTGTTTTGGTTTGTCGAGCGAGGTGATGTAGTCGTGTGCCTCCTCGGCGGAATTGACAAGCTTGAGTAACTCTATATCTTTTTCACCCATTGCGTGGTATTTCCTGATAACAGTGGTTTGAAGCCATGAAAGGAGCGGCATCCAGTACTCGGTACCAATAAGCACGATGGGTACGCATGGTATTTTTTTTGTCTGCACGAGCGTGTAGAGCTCAAAGAGCTCGTCGAGCGTACCCAGCCCTCCCGGAAAGTAGATATACACCTCGCTTGCAAATGATAACATCACCTTTCGCGTGAAGAAAAAGTGAAAGGTCTCCGAGTCGGTCACGTAGCCATTGAGGCGTTGCTCATGGGGGAGCTTGATGTTGAGGCCCACACTGTTGCCGCCTCCCTCATAGGCACCCTTGTTAGCGGCACCCATGATACCCCCTCCCCCGCCGGTAATCACGGTGAAGCCATCCTTCGCGAGGAGGTAGCCGAGCTTCTGGCTCTCCTTGTACCACGGGTCGTCCGCGAGTGCGCGAGCGCTTCCGAAGATGCTCACCGCGAGGTGGTACTTACGAAGAAGCTCGAAGCCCGACACAAACTCCGCCATAATGCGGAATATGCGCCACGAGGTTTCCGAAACCTCCTCTTCGCCCTGCATCATGAGCATGTGCTCCACCCGTGAACGGTGCTTCATGAAGTCCATGCTTAGAGTATATCACTAAATTGGAGGATGAAGAGGATGTGCAACTAAGATTTCCTATGTGGCACCGGGTACTGCGCAAACTCCGGAAGGAGCGGTTTTTGGTAGAGGAGGCGTGAAATCACCTCCGCGTGGGAGAGTGCTCCAGTGAGTGCGTTGTGCGGCTCAGGCTCGTTGGGGATGCCGACGTAGTTTAAGACCGCATCAAGGTCGAGTCCGCTGTGCCTTTTTTTCTGGGGGATGTTTTTCCCGTGGAGCACGTGGTGCATGTACGCGAGGGTGTGGGTGTCGATGGTGCGGTAGGCAAACGGCCAGTCGTACCCTGCGCGCTCGGCGGCGGCTTTTAGAAAGTCACGGTCAAACGACACATTTTGTCCCGCGAGCGTCATGTCCTCCACCCCATCGGCCCACGTGAGAAACTGCCCCACGAGCTGTGCTTCGGTCGGCTTGGTCGCATCGAGTGCCTGCGTTTCGGTAAACCCGCACACCTTGAGGGCTTCCGGGTCGATGTGGGCACCCTCCCATACGCGACACTCAAGGTAGAGGCGATTTGTGGGGTTGTTAAAGTCGAGCGCACCCACGGAGAGGATGGAGTGCTTCGTGTAGTTGGTGCCACTTGCCTCAACATCAACAACAATCATGTTAGCGTACGCGGAAAGTGACCCGCACGGTGACCATCACGTCTTTCTCGACGGTGCTCGTGTCGTATGCACCGTAATCGGCAACCTCAATGGAGTTTGGCTGGAGCACCTGCACGACCCCGCTTGACGCGGAGGTGAGCCGGCCCACGCTCCGCCCTGTGGACTTCGCGATTTCACCCGCTCGTGCACGCGCATCCTCCACCGCCTTCCCCAAAAGTTGGACGCGCAGTTCGGGGAGCGTGCTCACCGTGTACTCGGGTGCGCTCGGTGAAAATGACACGCCTTGCTGTGCGAGCACCACGGTGTTGCTCGAGAGCTCACGAATCTTCTCCACATCCTTCCCCTCCACCGTAGTCACTTGGCGCACGTTGAGCTTGCGCACCTGCTCGGGACCCCAGAAATCATCCACGAATATTGGGGTCACCGTGACGGATGCCTCTTCGACACCACTGTCGGTGAGGAACTTTTTAATCTTTGCGCTGTCAGCCGCTACCTGCTCGTAGGCGGATGCAACCTGGTTTTCATACACCACCCGGTTTGCGGTAATGCTCCACTTTGCAATGTCTGCCGTCACACGTTCCTTTGTTGAGCCGGTGACCGAGAGCGTGTCATCGTACGTTTTGACCGCGTAGAACGTGTAGCTCGCGAGCGCGGTTGAGAGCACTATCGCGAGCCCCAGGATGCCTGCGGGAAGCATGAGGTCTTTGTTCATACGGTAAGTATAGCGCGGAGTGTTGTGCACGTACAGCTTACCTGTCGTGACGCATGAGGTAGCCGTACGTCGCGAGTTTGCCAAGTATGAGTGCGCCGAGCCCCGCGAGGAGCCATGGATCCACCGTATGGTCAAGCATGCTCTCTACAAGAATACCAAGCGTGAGTACCACCGTACCAACCATGTACCCTACCCTTCCCGCTGTGCGGATGTGCACCTGCTCGCGTTCGTCGCGCGGTTGTTCCCGGAGTATGAGGCCCGCAAACAGCGCGGCGAGTGCAACAAACACCGCACTCACGCAGTAGAAAAGTGGCGTGGGCATGCGCACCATGAACGGGTCTGCGAATGCGACGAGGAGTAGACCAAAGAGCGCTCCCACCACAAGTTCTCGTGAAGCCATGTGTTTAGTGTACTACAGTGAATAAAGTTTCAACAGGACGTTTAAGTGTCTTGGCGAGGTTGAGCGCGAGGAGCACTGAGGGGGTGTAGTTGCCCCTCTCAATCGCTATAATCGTCTGGCGGGTAACTCCCACGCGCTCCGCGAGCTCCTCTTGGCTAAGGTTTTGTCGCATACGCTCCTCCCGAACCCTATTGTCGATGCGCATTAGCCGAAGGTGAACGTGTAAAGCTTCACGCCAGGAGGAATAATGAGTTCCATGATATGCGTCTCATAATTTTCTAGGCCCACGAGGTGGTAGAGCCGCTCACCAGTTACCGTTACCGCTCCGTTTTGTACATCGGCACCTGCGTTGTTTTCAGAAATTGCGGCACCATCAAGAAGTACCTGCACATTGTGTGTTCCATTACCGGAGAGCACCGCGTACATGTTCTTTGCGGTGAAGCGGTAGCGCACCACCCCATCACCCTCGCTCGACTCGGCGTACTCCCCTTCAATGTTCCATGTTCCATCTAGGTACGGGCGGTTTGGTGCGAGCATGTCCGGTGCCATCAAAGTCTGCACCCCCACCACGTTACGCATACCGTTTCCAAGCGAGGTGTTGCGCGATGCGCCGAAGTACGTTTCCTCGCTCCGCACCTTGGCAAAATCCACATCCACCGCATCCTGCGGCCCGCCTACTGCTCGACCATCCTGTGGGTAGCCCACTATGCTTGCACGCTTTTCAAGGAGCTCGATAATACGGGCTTCCGTTTCCTCGTACGCCCCTTCCCCGATATGGTCGTACACAATGGTGCCGTCCACATCTATAAGGTACTTCCGGGGCCAGAAACGGTTGCCGAATGCGGTCCATGTCCAGTACCTGTTGTCGAGCACGACCGGGTAGTTGATACCTTCCTCTATGAGTGCACCCTCGACGTTCTCTTTTTTTTGCTCAAACGCAAACTCCGGTGTGTGCACGCCCACAATGACGAGTCCCTTGTCACCGTAGCGCTCGTGCCAGAGGTTGAGGTACGGGAGCGTGCGCTTACAGTTGATACAGCTGTAGGTCCAGAAATCCACCAGCACCACTTTCTTGTTGCGGTAGCCCGCGAGGGTTATCTCCTCGCCATTGGTGTTGAGGTAGTGGGCGATGCCCGCAAGTTCGGGTGCCTTGGGGCCGTTTGAAGTAATTGGCGCCGGAATGCTGGAGATGCCCGGCTCGGGTGCATCGGCTGTGGTTTCGGTGACTACGTCTGTGGGCGTAGTTTCCGCTTCGGGGAGTATTGTTTGTTCCGCCACCTCGCCCGAAGTAGTGTCCGTCACAGGAGATTCGAGTGGAGGATTCTCTTGGGGCGGCGTACTACTCTCCTCCATATCCTCAAGGAGTCTCTGCTCAAAACGTGTCACATCGAAGAAACCCGCATCGAGTATCGAGGTTTCTATGCGCTTGTCAAAGCCTGCGAGAATCGCGAGGCCTACGAGTGCGACGAGTGCGCCCATCCCGCGCTTCACCCATCCCCTTGAGTCGGCGGCACCCGTGAGACGCCCGACGACTTTCTGACCAAGGTACCCCACCAGAAGGAGCATGAGCGCGAGCCCGAGCGCGTAGGCGCCGAGGTAGACAAGCCCGAGTGCGAAGCTCTGCGGGAGTACGGTTGCGAGAATAACAAAGTAGGTCGGAGAACAGGTGGAGAACACGGGCCCGAGTGCCGCACCCATGAGCACATCTCCCCAGACGCTCTTTTTCCTGCTTCCGGTCGCGAGGAGCTCGTTGCCCTTCCTGTTGAGGAGTGCGTTTATGGGGAGTCGCTCCCAGAGCGAGGGAAACAGAAACGTGAGTCCGAGCACGAGGAGCACTCCTCCCGAAAGGTACGTCCACGTGGCGGGGGGTACGTCGATGAGGAGCGTCGATGCTTTAAGGAGGAGCGTGAAGAGGATAACCGAGAGCACGAGCGAGCCCGTGATGATGAGGGGCTTCGTGCGATTGCTGTGGTCTGCGGCGGAGCCCCCCACCACAATGGGGAGGAGTGGAAGGATGCAGGGTGCGAGCACCGTGAGCACGCCCGCGACAAATGCAATCGCAAGCAGAGTCATGTTACTTGAGGTTACGGGTAATATCGGCAAGTGAGGTGCCGCCGCTCCATTTCCCTATCATGTTGCCACTCTTATCCACCTGCACGAACGTGTGCTGGCTCGTTATGCCGTATGTTTGGCGGAGCTTCGTGTTGCTGTCGTAGTCGGTTTTAAGGATGGTGAGCGTTGAGGGGATGTTCGCGCGTGATGATTCTATTGCACTATCGGCGGCTCTGCAGGTGGGGCACCATGGTGCGTGGAAAAAGAGCACCACGTCTCCCGTTTCAGCTCTTGCGAGCTTTTCGGGCGCATACGTCTCGTAGCTCCCTGCGGTTTGTACTGCTGGAGTAGGTGGAACGGGAGGCGCGGGAGCGACCATCGCGTCCTTCTGCATCACCTCGCCATCGCTCGTTGGGGACGCGGTAGGCGGATCTACAGGAGTGCCCTGCTCCTCGCCACTCATCATCGAGTCCTTGGCCTTTTGTTCCATCATCGCCTTGGTGTCTTCCGCGCGCTCAAGCGCTTCAAGTGGTGTCGTAGTGGTATCGTAAGAGCCCACATTGTTCTGATTGTTTTGTAAAAGGTACACGGCGCCGCCGAGCATAAGGCCCGCGGCAACTGCGATACCGATAATAAGAGCAAAGCCACTCTCGTTGTGTGTGGTGGTTACTCATACTTTATTGTGTGTAGTGAGTTTTGGTAACAGATACAGTGTAGCGCGTGCCACCCCACATGTAAAGTCTACTTTACATGTGGAGCGTGAGTAGTTGCCGGCAGTGTTGCGGACGGGAGGAAGCGAACCACAAACCCCTTCACCGCTTCAGTGGTAATGAGATAGAGGAGTGCCATGAGCGCGAGGATACCGAGGTGGGAGAGTGCGGGAGGGGTGAAGGAGAAGATGTGCTGGCCCACCGGAAGGTAGGGGAGTGCGACTGCGGTCACCATCGAAAGCACGGTCAACAGTACTATACCTTCACTCGGAAAGCCGGCCTTGCGTAGTGGGAGCATACTGCGGAGCGAGAAGAGGAGTACGAGCTCGGTCACCACACTCGCGATAAACCAGTTGGTCTGGAGCACCGCTTCACCCTCACCCACGAAGAGACTGAAGACGAGGAGGTCGAAACAGGTGCTCACAAACCCAAGCACGATTGCCACAAACGCGATGTCGCGCACATCGAAGCGATGAGGTCTTGTTATTTCGCTCCTGTGCACGATGTCGGATGCGATCATCATCATGGGCACGTCCGAGAGCAGGTTGAGCAAGAGAAGCTGGCTCGGGAGCATGGGGAGAAATGTGACGAAGAGCGACGCAATGGCTATCGCGAAAAAGTTTCCGAAGTTTGAGGTGAGCGTGAGGCGAATGTACTTCGAGGTATTGACAAAGGTCTCACGACCGAGCCGAATACCCTGCACGACGACAGAGAGGTCCTGCTTGGTGAGGATGAGGTCCGCGGTCTCGCGTGCGATGTCGCTCGCTCCGGCAACCACCATACCCACCGCGGCCGCTTTAAGTGCGGGAGAATCGTTGATACCCTCGCCGAGGAACCCCACCGTATGACGTTCCGCGAGAAGCTTCACGATGCGGAGCTTGTCCTCGGGTGTGGCGCGTGCAAACACACTGCACGTGTCAACCATGGCGCGCTGTTCTTCAAGGGGGCGCGAGAGGAGATCGTACGCAGTCACCACCTCGGTGTCGTGCACCACACTACCGATGTCCTTCCCCACGCTCCGTGCGACCGAGGGGGCATCCCCGGTGATTATTTTGACCGACACATTGAGGCGGCGCGCCTCGTCGAGCGCAGGCTTGGTGGTAGGCTTGAGCGAGTCTTCAAACGAGAGGAGACCGAGGAGCTCCATGTTTTCCTCAAGTGCGACATTCTCTCCGAGGCCGGTAATGTCGCGGAGCGCAACCGCAAGGAGCCTTCTCCCCTTCTCTTCTTCTTCTCGCATCCATGGGGCGAGCCACTCGCTCCGTGAGCCGGGTGCCCGCGCAAACACCGCCTCCGGCGCTCCACGTACGATGAGAAATGTTTTTCCCGTACGTTCTACCACCACCGCGTTACGGCGCAGGCTCGGGTCAAACGGAAGCTCGCGAATAAATCTGAATGTGTCGCACTCGGTGCGCTCAAGCGCCCCTTGCGAGCGGGCGATGGCAAGGTCAAACGGTTCCGCGCGTTCCTCGTCGAGGTCTTTCGCGGCGAGTGCCGCTGCGACGCGGACGGAGAGTGTTTGATTTTCAACAAAATCGTTGAGGAGCGAGAGGCGGTTTTCAGTGAGGGTGCCCGTTTTGTCGGTGCACAGCACGTCAATACTCCCCAGGTCTTCGATGGCAGAGAGACGTCGTACGACCACGTTTTCTCGGGCGAGACGCAGTGCGCCTCGTGAGAGCGAAAAAGTGGTTACGACCGGGAGTGCCTCCGGGATCACCGACACCCCGAGTGCAACCGCGAAAATAAGGAGGTGCGGAAAATCAACCGCACCCTCGGTAACAATATTTGCCAGTACCACGAGCGAAAGGAGGAGGAGTACGAGCTTCAGTATGAACGCGCCAAACTTGTCTACATCAACCACAAATGGACTCTTGTCGTCCACCTGCCCAGCACGCTCTGCAATCGACGCGTAGCGTGTCTTCGTTCCTGTCGCATCGACCCGTGCTTCCGCTCTCCCTGTGAGAATGTGGGTACCTGTAAGGAGCATACTGTCGGGATTATCCGCCTCACCTACTTGTTTCGCCACCGGCTCCACCTCGCCGGAGAAGGTGGACTCGTCCACAAGGAGGTCTTCTGCACACAGCACCGTCGAGTCCGCAGGTACGATATCGCCCGGCTCCAGGATGATGATATCCCCGGGCACCAGCTCTTCAGGCGGCACCTCAAACTCTTTATTGTCTCGACGCACCATCGTGCGACGCGAGAGAAAGGTGCGGAGTTTCTGTGCCGCAGTATTACTGTGGTACTCCTGAAAAAAACCGAGCGTTCCAGATAGGAGGATGAAAAATACGATGAACGCTCCATCTACATACTCACGTAGGGAAAACGCGACCACTCCTGCTGCGAGGAGGACAAGGTTGAAGAGGGAGAAAAATTGGCGCTTTAGAATGGTGAGCCCTGCGGGTACACCTTGGGGGAGCTCGTTACGCCCGTGTGTCGCCTGTCGCGCACGCACGTCGCTCTCAGTGAGGCCGACACGAGAAATATCCATGCTGTCAAGGATAGCATGTGGCACAAAAAGGGTTTGCTGTGTGGGTAACGCGTATGGGGATTACTCCTGTGGTGCGGTGGAAGTGGCTGTGCTGGAGGTGGCAGTTGAGAACAGTTCGTGTGCGTACTCCCACAACTCTGGTCTCCCCTGGTCACGCAACCAGTACCACCACTCGGCACCCCAGAGGTACTGGGGAGAGAGGCGTGTCTCGCGCGCGTAGGTGAGTGCGTTCTGAAGCTTCTCTTCATTCATGCGCGTGAGCTGTGTCTCAATAGGCACGTCGGTGACCGGTGCGAGGAGCCACGGCTCTGCGGAGAGCTCTATGAGCACGGTCTCCTTCTCACCGTATATAAGCTCCATCACACGTCGCTTTGCGCGGTAGAAGTGTGCGGGGAGTACGGAGGTGACGGGTCCCGTATGCTCGTTCCAAAGGTAGAGGTACACACTCGTTCCGAACACATCGCCTCGTTTGTACGCTCCGCCCCAGGTGCCGAGGTTCCCGCTGTCGGTCACGAGGACGGGGTGGTATGGGTCGAGTGAGTGCACAAGGGCAATCTCCTCATCCAAAAATGCGACATCGAGCTCCCCGCACTGTTCCCTCGCGTAGATGGTGAGGAAGGGCTCGTTCTCAACTTGCCAGTAGAGGAGCGATGGGTGCTGTTTGTAGCGGTCAATGACCGCACGCAGGTAGTTGCGGAGGTGGTTCTTCTGCTCTTCCCAGTCCTTTTCCTTTGCCCATACGGGCACGTGGCACTCGGGCCATCGCGGGAGCCTTCTGCCCACGGCGAGAATCACTGTTGCACCGTGCTCATGTGCGAGATTCATCTGCTCATCGAGGAGGGAAAAATCGTACTCCCCTTCGCTTGGCTCGACGAGCGTCCAGTGGGCAGCGAGCCGGAGGTTCTTGACCTGGAGGTCCTCGAGGATAGCTTGGTATACCTCGCGCCACGGGAGCCCGAGCTCTTGAGTGTACGGCACATTGAAGGACACCCCGTAGGTGATGGTGCGGGGCGCGGGTGCTTGAATGAGGTAGAGATATACGACTCCGAGCACAAGGAGTGTGGGTGCGAGGTAGTACAGGATGGAGAGGAGGTGGCGCATGCTAGATGAAGAGGAGTAGGAAACCGAGGACTATGATGGGAATGGCGATGAGCTTCTGAAGTATGTCGCGAAGTGTGCAGTTTTCCCCGCAGTCAAACGCGAGCTTGTGGCCGAAGAAGATGCTTATCATGAGGAGGAAGACGTACTGGAGACCACCGAGCGCTTGCACGAGCGCCACGTCGCCGTGCTCCACCGCTTTAAGAAGAATGATGCTCACGAGGCCCGCGAGAAGCTTGTTGCCGAGGAGCCACGCGCCGTCGGTACGTCGAGCTTTTTTCGTGTGCGCGAATACCTTCTCGAAGTACTCCGGCACGAGGAGGAGCGAGAGCGCAACGCCCGCGATTGCCATGCGCGACCAGAAGAAGCCGTTATCGAAGTGGGTGACCGTGAAGAGCCACTTCACGGCGATGTAGTGGACCCCAAAAAGGATACCTGCGTGCAAAACCGCGAGGCTCGTGCGCCACGAGAAGCGGAAACGCGAGACGAGTACGGTACCCATGACGAGAAGCGCGAGGCCAAGAAAAAACGTGGGCGAGAGGCGTGTGCCAAGGAGCCACCAGCCGAGGACGAACGTGGTAGCGGTGTTGATGCCTCCCACGACCGGCACCACATCCGACGCGTCACTTGTTTTAAGTGCAGTAAAGAGTGAGAGGAGCGCGGTGAAAAACGAGAAGCCCGCGACGAGCGCAAGTGCGAGCACGAGCGGGGTGGGTCTCATCACGTTATCAAGCGAGGGAATCGCGAGCCCATCAACGGGTATGGGTATCCACTCAAAAAGGAAGACGAGGATGGAGGCCGCGGAGAGTACGCTCATATAGAACGCGTACGTGAAGGGGCGCAGGGTCACCTTCGGGGAGGTAACAATGAATTTGTCCACGAGCGCCACGATGGCGTTAAGGAACTGGGCGACGACCACGAGTATGAGCCAGAGTGACATACTAGAGCAATGCGCCGTTTGACACGATGATGTCGCGGTACGCGTACGCGGATGGTCGGATGGTTCGTTCGAGTGTCTCGTAGTTTACCTCCACGAGGCCGAAATGCTTTTCAAAACCCTCGCGCCACTCGTAGTTGTCGAGGAGTGACCAGTACAGGTACCCGCGTACATCAATGCCTGATTTCAGTGCCCGTTCGATTCCCCGCACCGTGCCGCGTATGTACTCGGCACGGAAGCGATCGTGTGCATCGGCGCACCCCGCCTCGGTCACATAGAGTGGTTTTTTATAGGGGGCAAGGAGCACGAGCGCGTCATAGATTGCTTCGGGCACGATATTCCAACCCATATCCGTTTTTTCATAGGATGAGGTATCGCCAAAAATATGCGGACGGTAGTAGTTGACCCCTATCGAGTCGCACTGTTGTTGAACACGATTCATAAAACGTGTGGTCCAAAACCAGTTTGCCACCCAGGCACGTACGCGGTCGTGCAGTCCTCCTCGTGCAGAAAACGGAATAGTGTGTTTCACAATACTCACGTCTGTGTCCGGCGCGACCCTTTTGATGGCGCGGTATGCCTCATTGTGGGCGCGCGCAAGCATAGCGTAGACAGAGAGGTAGGTGACTACGTTTTTCCGAAACGGTGGCCAGTAGCCACGAAAGTACCCGAGACCCGCAAGTACAAGCGGCTCGTTGATTGTGCTGAATCTTCGAGTGTCACCCGCAAGTCGCTCCACAACATGGGCGCAGTAGCGTGCGAAAATGTCCGGCGCGTCCGTACGAGTCCACCCTCCCGAAGAGGAAAACCATGTGGGGAGCGTAAAGTGGTAGAGCGTTACGAAGGGTTCCAGACCTCGCGCACGCAATGCTTTTAGTACACTTCTGTAGTGCTCAATTTCTTGCTCATCAAACTCCCCCTCCTTTGGTTCTACACGAGACCACTCAATAGAAAAACGGTGCGCGTTGTGCCTAAGCGTTTTGGCGATGTCGAAATCGCTTTCGTAAAGGGTGTAGTGATCGCATGCCAGACCGCAGACTGGGACTTGCCCCACACGCGCTGCGTCCGCCCAGTCACAGTTTTCAATACCTCCCTCCACCTGGTAGCTTGCGGTTGCCGCCCCCCATAAAAAACCTTTTGGAAATGTAGCCATACAGCTATTGTCCTACACACGGGAGTGTCTGCGCAACCTCAAACGCGGTTGGTGTGACACCGGACTTAATTTCCGCTACCCGCGCCGCACCGAGCTTCTCTGTAAAGCACGCTTCCATCACGGGGGTAATGGTGGTGGGAAGTTTACCTACATCAACACCAATGTTGCCAAGCGCTTCTTCCTGCGCGGGGCTAAGTGATGGGTGCGCGTCGATAGGCGCGGTCTCCTCGGTTCCATGTTGTACCGTAGCACGAGTACTTGTCGCAACCCTTTCTCCCACCGATTCCTCCACCTCGAGTGTCGTGGAGCGTGCGCCTTGTAGGAGTGGGCGAATGTTCCACGGGTCTACAAACCACACATAGGTCGCCCCCACAAGGAACATGAAAAAAATGCATCCCAGAAATACAAAAAAGTAGAGTACGATTCGAAACAACATACCAGTGGTGTATGCCAGCCCCCACGACTCTATTTCAGAATAGCTACTTATGCGGACGGTTGGTTCGCCTCAAACACCCCCTTAAACACCGCTTCGTTACCCAACAGCTCCTCGATACGCAGAAGCTCGTTGTACTTGGCGATACGATCGGTTCTGCTCATCGAGCCGGTTTTTATCTGCCCCGTGCCGAGCCCCACCGCAAGGTGTGCGATGGTGGTATCCTCGGTCTCGCCGGAGCGGTGGGAGAGCATTGCGCGCCAGCCCGCCGTGTGCGCGGTGTCCACCGCCTCAATGGTTTCGGAGAGTGTGCCAATCTGGTTGGGTTTAATAAGTATCGCATTTCCCGCTTTTCTTCGTATGCCCTCCTCAAGGAAGGTCACGTTGGTCACAAAAAGGTCGTCACCCACAAGCTGAACGCGTTCCCCGAGCACTTCAGTGAGTCGAACCCAGCCGTCCCAATCATCCTCCGCAAGCCCGTCCTCAATTGAGACGATGGGGTAGTTGTTCACAAGCTCTTGGTAGAATGCGACGAGATCGTCACTTGAAAAAGTTCTTTCTTCAACTGGAAGCGTGTACGCGCGCTCGTGGCGAAGCTCGGTCGCAGCGACATCAAGTGCGATGGCGATATCTCGACCCGGCTTGAACCCTGCGGTGTCTATCGCCTGCAGAATGAGGTCGAGTGCCTCACGGTTGCCCGAGGTGACCGCCGGTGCGTAGCCGCCCTCATCGCCCACAGTGGTGCGGTATCCCGCACGCGCGAGCACGCGCCCAAGCACGTGGAATGTTTCGGAGAGCATGCGCACCGCCTCGCCGTAGGTCGGTGCACCCACCGGCACGAGCATAAACTCCTGTATATCGGTAGAACCGGCGGCATGTCTGCCCCCGTTTATGACGTTACAGTACGGGAGCGGTAATGAGACATCAAGCGGAGCGCGCGAAAATGAGCGGATATGCGCAAAGAGTGGCACTCCTTGCGAGAGTGCTTCGGCCTTCGCGGAAGCGTGTGAGACCGCTAGGAGTGCGTTTGCGCCAAGGCGACTCTTTGTGGGTGTACCATCAAGCTCGATGAGGGTACGGTCGAGCTCGCGTTGCTGTGCACTGTCCCCTCCCATGAGCCGTTCGCGAATCTCCCCATTTATGTTCGCGACCGCTTGCCGTACGCCAAGACCGAGGTATCGTGCCTCGTCACCGTCGCGCAATTCCACCGCCTCGTTGCTCCCGGTAGAGGCACCCGAGGGAACCGATGTGCGCCCCACCGAGCCGTCGGCGAGGATCACATCCGCCTCCACGGTCGGATTGCCTCGCGAATCGAGAATCTCCCGCCCGATAATAGCTTCAATCGTCATGACCCTACTATACACGAGCCAAAGGCCTGCGTCTTTCTTTTTCCCCTACTCCGCCGCAACGATGACCGCGCCGGCCTCTGCGAGCTCGCGTTCGCCCATGTCGCTATCCCCCATCGCTTGCACCGCATGGCGTGCACGTTCCTCCTCGTGGAGCGCACGTATGAGGCCGTGCTTGTCGCTTTTCTCAAAGCCGGTCCCTGCGGGAATGAGGCGTCCGATGATGACGTTTTCTTTGAGTCCTCGGAGGCGGTCGTGGGAGCCACGAATCGCCGCGGAGATGAGTATGCGTGTCGTGTTTTGGAACGAAGCGGCCGAGAGGAAACTGCGCCTAGTGAGCGAGACTTCCATAATACCGAGGAGGTGCGTTTCCGCAACTGCCGGCTCTCCACCCGCGTCAATCGCACGACTGTTTGCATCCTCAAGCTCCCACGCCTCGACGACTTCTCCCACTGAGAGGCCCGTATCGCCCGCCTGCTTGATTTTCCTGCGCGAGAACATCTGCTTGATGATGACTTCCATGTGTTTGCGCGCGATGGTCACACCTTGGAGCTCGTAGATTTTACTCGTCTGGCTGATGATGTACTCCTGAACTTTTTCACGGCCTGCGTACTTGAAGAGCTCCGCGAGATCGGCAGAACCGTCCGAGAGGAAGTCGCCCTTCTCAACACGCTGTCCTTCCGTCACAATGCACTGGCGCGGGTGCACAATCGAAAATTCATTCGCCTTACCTCCCTTCTTTTTGTCGCCCTCGTCAGGCAGAATCACCACCACCTTCTCACGGCCATGGTCTTTGATTTCGCTCACAATCCCGCCTACTGTCGAAATCGTTGCTGGGTTAGTCGGTATGCGGCGCTCAAAAAGCTCCTCGACGCGCGGGAGACCCGTCACAATGTCGCCACCCGCCGCCGCGGCACCTCCGGCGTGCTTCATGTGCATCGTAAGCTGGGTGCCCGGCTCGCCGATGGCTTGCGCCGCAATGGTACCCACCGCCTCACCGAGCGAAACAGGTTGCCACGTCGAGACATCCGCCCCGTAGCAGTGCTTACAGACCCCGTTGGGGAGCTCGCAGCTCATGGGACTGCGCACAGTAACTTGCTCCACCTTGCTCTCATCAATCTTCCTCGAGTCCTCAAGTGTGATGAAATGCCCCTTCTTGAAGAGTACCGTTCCATCCGGTGCCACCACATCCTTCGCGAGGAAGCGCCCACGGACGTTCTTCGCGAGGTCGAGTGGAAGACCGAGCGCGCTCACGCGCCCGATGACGACCCCTTCCTTTGTTCCGCAGTCCTCCGCGGTGATGATGGCGTCCTGCGCTACATCAAAGAGCTTACGCGTGAGGTACCCCGCTTTGGCGGTGTTGAGTGCGGTGTCCGCGAGACCGGAGCGGGAGCCGTGTGTCGTCACGAAGTACTCGATGGGCGAGAGACCCTCTTTGTATGAAGCGACGATGGGGAACTCAATGGTCTCGCGGGCGGTGTTCTGAATGAGACCCTTCATGCCCGCCATTTGGGTGAGCTGACCCATCGAACCTCTCGCGCCGGAGATGACGAGGTCGTGCACCGGCCCCTTCGGGTCGATGGTGGCGGGAATGGCCGCCTCGATGTCACTCTTCGCTTTGTGCCACACCTCTATCACGAGCCGCTTCTTCTCGTCGTGCGAGAGGAGACCTTCGTTATACTGCGCATTAAGCTCCGCCACCTTCGCGCGCGCCGCTTCCACGATACCCTTTTTCGCCTCGGGAGCCGTGAGGTCGGCGAGCGACCACGTCACACCCGACTTAGTCGCATAAGTGAAGCCGAAGTGCTTGATCTTGTCGACAATCGCAGGAATACCGGTGAGCCCATAGCGCTCGATGAGGTCGTCGACGAGGCGTACGAGCGACGCTTTTTTCATGACGTCATTGATGAAAGGAAATTCCTTCGGAAGGACCGAGTTGAAGAGGAGCCTGCCCACAGAGGTTTCGAACACCTTTCCCTCGAATGCGGCGTACTTCGGACTGTCAGTACCGAGCACCTTGATCCTGGCTCGGAACCCTACCGCACCGTAGTCGTACGCGCTAATGGCCTCATTGGGGCTTGCGAAGTACTTGCCCTCTCCTTTCGTGCCTTCGACGATTTTCGTCATCCAGTAGCACCCGAGCACGATGTCCTGCGTCATGGCGACCACCGGCGAGCCGTTGCCTGGCTTCAAGATGTTTTTGTCCGCCGACATGATTTCGCGCGCCTCCAGCTGTGCCTCCTCGGAGAGCGGTACGTGGACCGCCATTTGGTCGCCATCGAAGTCGGCGTTGAACGCGGGACAGACGAGCGGGTGGATGCGAATGGCGTTCCCCTCGATCAAGACCGGCTGGAACGCCTGGATGCCGAGTCGGTGGAGCGTGGGTGCGCGGTTGAGGAGCACGTACTTGTCGGTGATAACCTCTTCCAAAATGGCCCACACCTCCGGAATACTATCCTCAATGAGGCGACCCGCGCCACGAATGTTGTACGCCAGCTCACGCTTTAGGAGTTCCGCAATGACAAACGGGCGGAAGAGCTCGAGCGCCATATGCTTCGGGAGACCGCACTGGTTGAGGCGAAGCTCGGGGCCGACCACAATCACGCTACGGCCGGAGTAGTCAACGCGCTTACCGAGCAGGTTTTGACGGAAGTACCCTTGCTTTCCCTTGAGGTAGTCGGAGAGCGACTTGAGGGGTCGGCGCTGTGCCGCCGACATCGCGCCCGCCTGGCTTCCCCCGTGGCGGATGGAATTGTCAATGAGCGCGTCCACCGCCTCTTGGAGGATGCGCTTCTCGTTGCGTAAAATGACTTCCGGCGCTTTGATATCCATGAGTTTCCGCAAGCGGTTGTTGCGGTTGATGACGCGGCGGTAGAGGTCGTTGAGGTCGCTCGATGCATGCCGGCCGCCCTCGAGTGCAACCATGGGGCGGAGCGCAGGAGGGCTCACCGGAAGGGCGGTGAGGAACATCCACTCTGGCTTCACCCCCGCTTTTATCATGCTTGATATTACCGCGAGTCGGCGGTTTATTTTTTGCTTCTCCGCGTTCCCCGCTTTCTCCCTCTCTCCGATAAGGGTGTCGCGCAAGGCCTCGAGGTCCATCTCCTTAAATATGTTATAGATTGCCTCCGCACCGATCGCAGCTTCAAAAATCGTCCCGTAGCGCATCGAGAAGCGGTGGTACGTCATTTCGTCAATGACCTGCCCCGCGCGGAGTCCTTCAACCTCTCCCTTCGCTTGCGAGAGCCGGTCTTTGAGGCGCTTAAGTTCTTCCTCGTTCTCATGCGCCGCCTTGCTTCGTTGTTTGAACTCGGCGTCGATGTCGCGCAGTACCCGTGCGCGCTCCTCCTCGTTCACCTTGGTAACGATGTAGCCTGCGAAGTACACCACCTTCTCCACCTCTGCCGCGGAGAGGCCGAGGAGGGTCGCGATGCGGCTCGGTATGCCACGCAAAAACCAAATGTGTGCAACGGGGCTCGAGAGTTCGATGTGCGCTCCGCGCTCGCGGCGCACGATGTTGCGCGTGAGCTCCACGCCACAGCGATCGCACACGATACCTTTGTAGCGAATACCTTTGTACTTCCCACAGAAGCACTCGTAGTCGCGCGTGGGACCGAATATCTTTTCATCAAACAGACCGCTCTTTTCCGCGCGCTGGGTGCGGTAGTTGATGGTCTCGGGCTTGGTGACCTCGCCGTAGCTCCACTCGCGGATGCGCTCGGGGCTCGCGAGTTTGAGCGTAATCGCGTCGAAATCGTTTGTATCACTGAGTTGTTTTCGTGCCATAGTGAGAAGCGTTAGCAGTCGTTTTGTCCCTTGATAAGGTCAACATCGAGCCCGAGTGCGCGAAGTTGCTGAAGCAGTACGTTGAATGCGGCCGGCGTGTGGATGTGGCTTATCTTGCCCCCCTTCACAATGGCATCAAATGCCGCACTCCTTCCTTGGATGTCGTCCGACTTCACGGTGAGCATTTCACGGAGCGTGTATGCGGCACCGTAGCCGAGGAGTGCCCAGACTTCCATTTCTCCAAATCGCTGGCCTCCATTCTGCGCCTTTCCTCCGAGCGGTTGTTGGGTGATGAGCGAGTAGGGCCCGATGGAACGCATGTGAATCTTGTCCTCAACCATGTGGTGGAGCTTCATGATGTACATGTAGCCAATAGCCACCTTCTGGTCGAATGCCTCACCAGTGCGTCCGTCGAAGAGGGTGATTTTACCGTCTTCCGGGTAGCCCGCCTTCACGAGCTCCGCGCGTATCTCATCTTCGGTCGCACCGCTAAACGGCGGGCAGACGGCCTGGTAGCCGAGCGTGTGGGCCGCGAGCCCGAGGTGGAGCTCAAGAATTTGGCCGAGGTTCATACGACTCGGCACACCAAGCGGGGTCAGGATGACGTCAATCGGGGTGCCGTCCTCCATGAACGGCATGTCTTCGACGGGAAGAATGCGTGAGATTACACCCTTGTTGCCGTGCCGGCCCGCGAGCTTGTCGCCCACCGAGACGTTGCGCAACTGGGCTACGGTCACGTGCACGCGCTTGAGGACGCCACTTTCAAGCTGGTCGCCTTTCTCACGTGAGAAAATCTTTACGCCCACGATGCGACCACGCTTACCTCCCTCAAGGCGCAGACTCGTATCCTTCACATCCTTCGCTTTCTCGCCAAAAATCGAACGGAGGAGACGCTCCTCGGGAGTCAGTTGAGTCTCGCCCTTAGGGGTGACCTTCCCCACAAGGATGTCGCCGGGTGCCACTTCCGCGCCGATGCGCACCACCCCTTCCTCATCGAGGTTCTTGAGTTTCGCTTCGCCTACGTTGGGGATGTCGTGGGTCGTAACCTCGGGCCCAAGCTTGGTGTCGCGTACGACGCACTCAAACTCTTCCATGTGAATGGAGGTGAACTTCGCGTTCTTCACAAGGCGCTCGGAGAGAATGATGGCGTCCTCGTAGTTCGCTCCGCTCCACGGCATGAACGCGACGAGCGCGTTTTGGCCGAGCGCGAGCTGGCCGTGTACTGTCGAGTTGGTATCCGCAAGGATATCACCCGTTTTCACCTTCGCACCGACTGAAGTAATCGGGCGATGGTAGAACGCGGACATGTCGTTTGTTCTGCTGAACGTCTGAAGCGTGTAGGTGCGCTCCTTACCTTTTTCGTTTTTCACCACTATCTTGCGCGCGTCACAGTGGGTGACGGTGCCGGGCTCGCGTGCGAGCACGAGCCTCCCCGTGTCGTGCGCCGCGTGCGATTCGATGCCGGTTGCAACGAGTGGCGCCTCGGGGATGATGCAGGGTGTACCCTGCTTCTGCATGTTGCTTCCCATGAGCGCGCGGTTCGCGTCGTCGTTCTCCAAAAACGGAATCATGGAGGTTGCAACCGAGAACGGCTGGGTCGTGGCGACGTCCATGTACTTCACGTCGTCGCGATTCACGAGCACCGGCTCGCCCTTAAAGCGTACCTCCACCTGCTCCTCTCGAATCTTCCCCTTCTCGTCAATGGGTGTTGCCGCATGCGCGATGTAGCACCCTTCCTCGTCGAGCGCATTAAGGTACACGATTTCTCCCGTCACGACACCATTTTTCACCTTCACGTAGGGCGTCTGAATGAAGCCGTAGTGGTCGATCATACTGTACTTCGCGAGGTGGAGAATGAGGCCGATGTTCGGTCCCTCCGGAGTGTGGATGGGGCAAACACGGCCGTAGTGGCTCGGGTGCACGTCACGTACCTCGAAACCCGCGCGCTCACGCGTCAGCCCGCCCGGCCCGAGCGCGGAGAGGGTACGGAGGTGCTCAAGCTCGGTGAGCATGTTCTGCTGCTGCATGAACTGTGAGAGTTGGTTAGTGGTGAAAAACTCTTTGATGGACGCTTGGAGCGGGCGCGGGTTTATGAACGCAACCGGTGTCGAGGTCTCGGGCTCGATGGTGCTCATTCTGTCCTGTATGTTGCGCTTCATGCGTGAGACACCGATGCGGATTTTTTGCTGGAGCATTTCTCCCACGAAGCGCACACGGCGGAAGCCAAGGTGGTCGATGTCGTCGGCAACCGAGTCCGGTGTGGTGTTGAGCGACACGATATGCGCAAAAATGGTGACAAGGTCCTCAAAGGTGATGGTGCGTACCGCCATATCCTTCGCGGTCGAGGGGAGGCCGA
This sequence comes from uncultured Candidatus Saccharibacteria bacterium, assembly GCA_964383505.1. Classification (GTDB taxonomy): domain Bacteria; phylum Patescibacteriota; class Minisyncoccia; order Phycocordibacterales; family UBA12088; genus CAYLHB01. Next base: position 4,511 of record CAYLHB010000004.1, on the reverse strand, counting down.
AGCGCTGGTTGAAGCGGTGTCGGCCAACTTCGGAAAGGTCGTAGCGGTCGCTTGAGAGGATGGAGTGTACAAACTCGCGAGCATTGTCGGGGGTCGCGATGTCGCCGTCGCGCAGGCGTCCGTATATCTCAAGGTATGCCTCCTCGACGCTTTTTGCTGGGTCCTTCTCAAGGGTCTTTATCGCGGTCAGCTTCGTCGTCTCATTGTGTGAGAGGCGGCTAATGAGCTCGCGGTCGTCTACACCGCCAAGCACGCGCATGAGGGCAGTTACCGGGAACTTGCGCTTGCGGTCGATGCGTACGTAGATCGCACCGTCTGGCTCGGACTCAATTTCAATCCACGCCCCGCGTGCGGGGATGATTTTTGCACCGAACCATGTGTTGCCCTTAAGTTCCTGTGAGGTGAAGAATATGCCGGAGGAGCGGGCGAGCTGCGGCACGATGACGCGCTCGACGCCGTTTATGATGAAGGTGCCGTGCTCGGTCATCATTGGAAAGTCCGCCAAGAAGATCTCCTGCTCCTTCTCGGTACCGAGCGTCTTGTTCTTGAGCTTCACAAACACCTTGAGGGGGGCCTCGAAGTTACGCATGTTCTCCTTTGCGTAGAACTCGTTGTAGAGTGGTGTGCCAAATTCATAGCGTACGAGCGAGAGGTCAAACTTTTTTTCGCTGTAGTCGCGAATGGGGGAGAATTCCTTGAATACCTCATCGATACCCTTTTCGATGAGCCACTTGAAGCTCGTGAGCTGGGGCTCGACGAGGTTTGGCAACTCCACGAGGGGCGCGCGGTAGCGTGAAAACGTGCGCGTGGGACGGTTGGACTCCGGCATACTAAAAAATGATTACCCGCACAGCGCACCACATGACAGTGCACAGAACACGTGGACCTGTGTGCGGCTTGTAATAATTGCTATGCAGCTCTTACGTTTGTATGTGCCCCCTTCCCGTACAACCGTGACTCAAGCATCCGAGATAGATTACCTCAGTATAGTCAAGACTGGGGAAAAGTCAACACCCGTCAAGATGTGTATAGCGATATTGTGTGGATAACTTGTGTACCGTCTGTACCATATCAACACTCCACAACAAGACCACGCATAGTCACAAGTATATAATCACTAACAATCTGCGGTGTGCGCAGTCTTATGCTAAATGCTCACAAAGGCTAAGTACTTGGAACCTGAGGTACATCAATCATACCGTAGCGCACCGCTATTTCTCTCATCACATCTACACGTGGTCGCGCGTACTTTTGTCGAGAGCGTTCTACAGCATACGTTCCGCGCTCCGGGCTTCCACGCCGAGGAGGAGGCACTTTTATAGAAAACGCTTGCTGAGGTATACCGCCCGCAAGAAGCTTCACATAGCAGTGTCTGTTCTCAATATTCATAATGTCTTGACTGTCGAAAATTGGTTGAAACTGTTTTTCAAATACCTCCGCATCTTCCGCCCCCACTCGGAAGACAGCCATCGAACCCACGTTGCCAAACACCGCATCACGAATCTCGTCCTCAATTTGCGCAAGAAACTGGTGCGCAATGTTGAGCGAGAGCTGGTACTTACGCGCTTCTGAAAGAATTGCCGAAATGGAGTCAGTGGTGACATTCTGAAATTCGTCAATGTAGAGGTAGAAGGGAGGTCTCTCTTCAAACGACGCATCGACGCGTGAGAGTGCTGCCATAAGTATTTTGCCTACAAGTACCAAGCCGAGGAGGTGCGCATTGCCCTCTCCGAGGCGACCCTTGGATAGGTTTACCAAGAGGATTTTCTTACTGTCCATTATCTCACGTAGACGGAAGGAACTCTCCTGCATGGAGATGATGGGACGCATGATTTCATCCGACGTGAAGGTGTCAAACTTGTTGGTGATATAGGGAGCGTAGTTTGCAAGGCCCTGATCACCTGTGGTTTTTGATGCGATGTCTCGCCAAAACTGGATAACAACAGGGTTCTTACACCGCGAGAGCTTGAGCTCGCGATAGCGCGCGTCGGCAAACACACGAGAGATGTCGAGAAGCGTGTTTCCCGTCGCTGGGTCTTCCATCACGAGGAGTGTCGAGTTTCTGAAGTACTGCTCGAATGCGGGCCCCATCGCCTCGGGGTTACCCTTGCCGTAGAGCTTGCGGAAAATGGAAAGGAGCTCATTTACGACAAAGGTTTTTTGCTCCGGGTGGCGTGGGTCATACTCAAGCATATTGAGCGAGAGTACATGTTCGGTATCCGCAGGATCGAAGTACACCACATCGTCAAGCCGATGCTCCGGAATGTTGGCAAGTACATCTTGGATGTCAGAGCCATGCGGATCGATAAAGCACACACCCGCACCCCGTTCGATGTCTTGGAGTATGAGGTTTTTGAGAAACACCGTTTTACCGGTACCGGTCTGTCCGATGACGTAGAGGTGCCGCATCCTGTCCTCGTCGGCAAGGTAGGCAGGCACCTCACGCCCGCGAAACTCATTAATACCGAGGAGCGTGCCCTTGGTGGGAAGACCTACGGGTGCGGGGGCGACCGCGGCGCGAGAACGAAGGAGTTGTGGTGTCGCTCCTATCTTGTGGGTGGGGAAATGGAGCAACGTGGTAATTTCGCGGAGCGAAAGTTTGAGCGCATCGCTCGTGGTGAATCGCCGAAAGGAGAAGTCTTTTGCGTACTCCAAAGCTGTTTTCCCCTCAACGAGAGTAAGTGTGAGCCGATTACCTTTTGTGTTTTCGAACTGACTGAATGCTGAACCGATGTCGTGAAGCATGAGCTTTGCGCGGTGGGCATCGGGCGCGGAAGCGAGTATGCGAATGTTCACAAGCGCAACTGGGCTCTCGATTTTTTTCTTGAGTTCCTCAACGAGTGTCTGGTCAACGTGCAGTGAGTGGTCTTCTTTCTCGTCCTTTTTTTTCTGCTCGCCTATACCCGTGAGCTCCTTAAAGAACTTGACCGCCTCGCCACCGAACGTTTCGGGTGTATCTTTGAGTGCACGCTCAAGTTTCATACCTTTTTCCACCTTGCGCAGGACCTCACGGTAGCGCTTTGTGACGGAGTCTCCCACGGGGTTTATCACAAGTTGAAGCGCTGCGCCCTCACCTACAATCGAAAGCTTGGTAAATGCATTCACAACAACCGAGAGTGGGTCGTGATCGAATTCGCGGTAGTCTTTAAGCGGAAGCGCCGCGTCGTACGCGAGTCGCACTCGTGCACCAATCGTTATATTATTGTGGCCGAAAATGTTGTAGTCGCCCCGTGCCTCATGGACTCGAGCTTTCGGAAACACCGAGAGCACCTGCTTTTCAAACAGATCGCGTTTATTCGTGGGCACTGCAACGTAGAATACAATGTCTTCTTTGTCCCCCGACACCGCAAGCTCAATAGTGAAGTGTCGTTGGTCGTCGGCGCGCTCCCCCACGCACGCGAACATGCCAGCGTAGAATTGCTCCATCGAGGAAACAAGTTCTTTGAGGGGACGCTCCATGTCCTGTTTGGTGGGCTCAGGGAGCGTTACCTCATAGAGTGTCATGTGAAGGAGGCACCACTCGGATGTTTGCTCCTTCAGTCCGGGTGCGGGGTACCCTTTAAGAATGTACGCCACGAGCGCACGGTGGAAGTCATCTTCAAGGTGGGAATTTTCCATTCGCTCCGCTACGGAAAGCGCGTTTTTTATCCCTTTTTCTCTCACCACCCCCATGAGCTCCAACATTGTCTGATCGTCCTCCTCGGGCGGTAAATCGAGCACAATCGCCTCTACCTCGCTTGCGAGCATGCGATACTCATCCGCAAGTATTTCCGGCGGAGCCGAACGGTATGCGCGCACCACCTCATATGCAGTAGCGTGAACAGGCGCTAACTCGCCCGCCACACGTAGCTGACGGTCTTTCTCCGCCACCTGCGCGCGCAGGTACTCTATTTCCTCCTCAGGCGTACGAAAAGAGGTGTCGCCCCGCTCCGGAGTGGGGTAGAACGGTTCTTGCATTGCTCCAGTGTAGCGCATTTTCATGCCTCAACACGTGCGTGGTGCACGAATAAGTGGATAGCGCCCCCATGTTTTAAGTGAAGCTCCAAGTATATGTGGTGAAAAGACGGCCAGAACGTGTGTGCCCCGGCCAATAATTATTGGCGGTCTATGTGTTTGAAATTGGTACCAAATACAGTTGTCTCGAGACAATTTCACACGAGCCTCATGCTGTTCTATCGCACCCCATAGCTAGCCCCCGTGGACCACCCCTGCATCCGACATTAATCCTGATAGTTGAGGCATCTTCAGGATTACTGCCGAACGGTATGAATTTAATTGATATCACACTACCAACATGAACTTTTATGGCCTGACCATAAAAGTTACGCTGAGCAAACACAAGAAAGGTTTTAGTGTTCGGGTCTTCTAGCAGTCGTTCATGATTGCTAATCAAGACACTCTCCTTGAAAGTAATCTGGAGCGGACTGCAAACCCATCACTCGTTTCACGCATTGCTCTTTCAGGTACTTTTGAACTAGGACACTCCCATTACACTGGAGTGTATGAAAACA
>CAYLHB010000003.1:0-55053 GCA_964383505.1 uncultured Candidatus Saccharibacteria bacterium | reverse complement strand
TATTCGCATCTCCTTGTGTGGTTAAGGAGTGCAATATGTATCTGAGGTTATGCACGCGTACTGGTCAGCCATACTGCTCACTATCTGCACAAATGCCTCATACGACGCGAACACTGCGTGGCGGCCGGTGAGCACGTACCCTTGCATGAGGCCCTGCAAACTGTGCTCGGAGAGCATCTCCATGACCCGTCCATCGTACGCAATGTCTTTGTCCCAGCTCTCATGGGGCCAAAGAAATGCACGCGCGGTCGTCTCAAACACCTTGTCGAGCTTGTTCGAGTAGGTCTCATCTGGTGACATGAGGCGGAAGTTTCTCGTGTCCGCATTTTCCCTGAACACGTGGTTGAGGTAGTCACCCGCCCGACGCATGCTACTCGACCCAACCGTACCGGGCGTACTTGCATCCTCTGCGCTCTCGCGTGGATCGGGGAGCACGAGCGGTACATACGCAGAGGCACCACCATGCACATGTGGTGAATCACCCATGCGACGTTCTTTTTTGGGCACCACAGAGAGTAGCTCTTGATCAAACACCCCATCCACAAATAGTTCCTCAAAACGATAGGACCGCAACCATGTTTCAAGCGCCTCGCGCTCTATCTCATTGGTGCGCGCCTCTTTTGCGATGACTTGATGTGACAGGCAATTGTTTTCGAGCTGTTCGCCGTTAAGCTCTTTGATAGAGCCCCATCCTTTGGGTGTGCGGAGAATAATGATCGGCCACCTCGGTGGTTTGGAGCGATTCCCCTCCCGAGAGAGGTGTTGCGTAAAGCGAATGGAAGCAATGCACTGTTCCAACGTTTCTTCCATCACCTCGTACACATCACGCACACCATACGGAGACACAAAGTACGGTTCATACCCATAGCCCCAAAAGAGCGCATGCAACTCTTCGTCACTCATGCGCCCGTATATCGTAGGACCGGAAATCTTGTACCCGTTTACATGAAGTATCGGAAGAACAGCCCCGTTGGTTGCCGGGTCGGCGAGCTTATTGAGGTGCCATGCGGTTGCAGTAGGACCCGTTTCCGCTTCGCCATCTCCCACCATACACGCCGCAATGAGGTTCGGGTTGTCGAGTACCGCGCCATAGGCGGTTGAGAGCGAGTAGCCAAGCTCACCGCCCTCGAGAATCACACCGGGAGCTTCGGGGTTGCTGTGACTCGGAAAGCCATAGGGCCAGCTAAACTGTCTCGCCATGTACGCAATACCATCAGGGTCCATGGTGACCTTCTGGTGGTACTTTCCCAACGTTCCCTCCAGGAACAGGTTCGCTTGTATCGCAGGGAAGCCGTGTCCGGGTCCAAGCAAAAAAATCATTGAGAGGTCGTGGCGCGTGATGAGCGCGTTCAAGTGCCCGTACACAAAGTTGACCCCCGGGCAGGTACCCCAGTGACCGAGGAGTCGTGGTTTTATGTGGTCTGGTGCGAGTGGCTCGGTAAGGAGCACATTATCATGGAGGTAAATCTGCACCGCGCTCAAGTAGTCGGCTGCGCGCACGTACTTCTTAATGGCGGATAGTTGTGTACTCATAAATACAGTCTACCACCCATATCATCGCAATCACGAGGTGGGGAAAACGTGCGTTTTGATATTCCTCCCCACCACTACGCTCTACGAAATGCGCGAGAGATGTGCACGTACACGCTCGACAATGTGCGTCGCAGTGAAGCCATGTGCTTCCATAAGTTCCTCTCCTGGAGCCGATGCACCAAACGTGTCGATGGTGACATACTCACCGTCCACTCCCACATGCCGCTCCCACCCAAAACGAGAACCCGCCTCAACAACCATGCGTTTTGTGACAGACGGGGGGAGTACCTCATCACGATACTCCCTCTCCTCTCGCTCAAAAAGTTCCCACGACGGCATACTCACCACGCGCACCCGCACCCCGCCGTCCATGAGCACACGTGCCGCCTCGAGCGATGGTGCCACTTCAGAGCCGGTTGCAATGATGAGATACTCCGGGTGTTCAATGTGTGGATTCATCACGTACGCACCTCGTGAGAGCCCACTCGCCGATGCGTACCCCGCTCGGTCGATGGTCGGAACCTTTTGGCGGGTGAGTACAAGCATCACAGGGCCACCAGTATGGTGCAGCGTGTACCGCCACGCCTCGGTCGTCTCATTTGCGTCTGCGGGTCGAAGCACCACCATGTTCGGCATCGCACGGAAACTTGCGAGGTGCTCAATCGGCTGGTGTGTCGCCCCATCTTCACCCTGCGCGATGGAATCGTGCGTGAAGATGTAGACGACACGAAGTTTCATGATTGCGGCAAGACGCATCGCGGGGCGCATGTAGTCGGAGAAGATAAAGAAGGTTGCACAGAACGGGAGGATGACGCGCGAGAGTGCGAGGCCGTTTGTGATAGCCCCCATCGCATGCTCGCGAATACCAAAGTGGAGGTTGCGCGCATCCGCGTCGATACCCGCCGGGCTCACCTGCCCGAAGCCTTTGAGCGTGGTGTTGTTGGAGGGTGCGAGGTCGGCGGAACCTCCGAGGAAAAGAGGTATGTGGCGTGCGAGCACCTGCAGGATTTCTCCGGAGGCCTCTCGCGTCGCGCGAGCTTGCTCCGAAGAAAACATGGGGAGCTCCGCTTGCCACGATTCGGGCAGTGTACCGCGCAGACGCTCCTCAAGCTCGTACGCAAGCTCAGGATATGCCTCCCGGTACGCTTCGAAAATATTGCGCCACTCCGCCTCACGCTCCTTGCCGAGCGCTCGCACGGAGAGGAAGTGCTCGCGCACCTCCGGGGGTATGAGGAATGTCGGCTCAAGGGGCCACCCGACATGCTCCTTCGTGAGTCGCACCTCGTCGGGACCAAGCGGGGCGCCGTGTACCGATGCGGTACCCTCCTTGTGGGGGCTCCCGTACCCGATGCGCGTATCCGCAATGAGGAGTGAGGGGCGCGCGTCATCTTTCGCGGCATCGAGCGCCTCGTCTACGCTCGCGAGCGTGTAGGAATCGTGGAGACGCACCACGTGCCACCCGTACGCCTCAAACCGCTTCTGCACATCTTCGATGAACGTGACCCTTGTGGTTCCCTCAATGGTGATGCCGTCATTGAGGTACACGTAGAGCAGTTTACCAAGCGAGAGTGCGCCCGCGTAGGAAGCCGCCTCTGCGGTAATCCCCTCCATGAGGTCGCCGTCCGACACCAAGCCATATACGCGGTAGTCGATGAGTGCGTGACCCTCTCGATTGTAGCGCTTCGCAAGCAGGCGCTCCGCGAGCGCCATGCCGACCCCTGTCGCAAAGCCCTGCCCCAAGGGACCCGTGGTGGTCTCAACACCGGGGGTAAGCCCGTACTCCGGGTGCCCGGGCGTGATACTTCCCAGTTGCCGAAAACGTTTGAGGTCGTCGAGGGAAATGTCGTAGCCCGTGAGGTGGAGGAGCGCGTAGAGGAGCATAGACCCATGGCCGGGTGAAAGTACGAAGCGATCACGGTTCACCCACTCGGGCGCGCTCGGCGCGTGGCGAAGGTGGCGCATGAACATAGCGTACGCAAGCGGGGCCGCTCCCATGGGCAAGCCAGGGTGCCCCGACTTCGCTTTCTCCACCGCGTCAATCGCGAGCATGCGCAAGGTGGTGATGCTCACGTCATCGAGGGGGGTGTAGGGATGTGTGGCCATAATGTTGAAAAAAAGTGAATAGGTTACCTCAATGACCGACCTCCTTCTCGCACAAGAATACTGCCCTCGTGTTGTATCTCGGTTTTCGTTAACTCTTGCAGCTCGTTGATTTCAAACATACTGTCAAACCCATCTTCCAGAGCGGGTGGTCTTTTATTGAGTATCGCATACATGCGTTCCATAGCATGAGACGGCACAGTCCTCTCGCGCCTCTCATTCCGCTCCGAGGCAATTTCGTACGGTATGTTGGCATATACCCCTTGTACCTTGTCCGCACCATGTGCACGTGCAAACTGTATGAATTGTTTTCGCTCCGTATCTCGCACAAATGTAGCATCAACTACTACAGTATTACCCCCTCGTAGCGCACCTGCTACGCGTTTGTGTACCTCATCCCACACTTCACCGTTGTGCGACTGGTCGGCCGCCTCACCAAACAATTCTTCTCTGATACTGTCTGAGGAAACGTACAGATACCCACAACGTTCAGCAAACGGTCGAAGGGCGGTTGACTTTCCCGATCCCGGTATGCCTATACCCATAATTAATTTTGCCATACAACTTGAGTATACAGGTGCGCGTGGTAGGTGTGCGAGTTGTGTGCATTTTTCTGTGCGCAACTACTACAATGCCGAAGGGTAGTGAAAAGAAGCGTTTCAAGCTCCTCGTTTCCCATAGGCATTAAATATGTAGTGCGGTGGTTTATGCGTACAACAATCCTATCTCATCTTTGCAGTGTACCACTTCATGCTTTGCTCCATGAGTATTAGCACCCAGTGATGTGGTGGAGTTGGACGTACCTATGCACGTACTTGTCGAAACAATTCAAGTAAAAAGGTGTCCTCCCTACTAAGTCCTAGTTCCTCTAGCGCTTTGCTTTTACCGAGCTCATGACCTTGTTTCATCAACGTATCAGCGTCAAATATGTTAGCATTTTTATTGTTTAGGTAATCGTACAGTTTGTTAAGCAACATATACTTACTTTTGTGCTCTGCGACAAGAATTGCTTCAATCTGTTCTTTTACCTGCGGCGAAACATCTGGCGCCTCTTGTAATAGTTCAAGAGCCACTTATGCGAGGGCCTCCACCTCATGAGTACCACCGCCTTCTTGGGAACTGTGCGATTCCAAGCTGTTCATTTGGTACATAGTTTATGACTCATAAATGTATTGAAGCGCAGATGGGTGTTGTGTGCTCCACGCATAGAGCGCAATGCCGACCGATACGCCCGCATTGAGCGACTCACACCGCTTGGCGATGGGAATGGAGAGGAGAATGTCGCACGATGCCTCCGTTTTATCACGAAGACCGGCGCCCTCATTCCCCACCACAAACACGGATGGCGTGGTAAATTTCTCCGAAGAGAGCGATTTCCCTTTCCCCTCCAAACCGTAGGTCCAAAAGCCCCGCTTTTTGAGGTCGGCAAGTGTGGCGTTGGTGTTGGTGATGGTGACGAGCGGTACGCGGAAGGTCATACCGGCGGAGACCTTCACCACTGCACCCGTCACGGGAGCTTGCCGGTGTGCGGGGAGAAGTACGCCCGCGACACCGAATGCGGCGGCGGAACGTATCACCGCACCGACGTTGTGGGGATCTTGGAGTTCATTTAAGACGACAAGTGCGGTGTCAGGGCCGATGGTGAGGGTTTCGAGGAAGGCGTCGTACCGTATGACAAGTTTTGAAAGGTCTACCGCGGCCACCACCCCCTGGTGCACCGCGTCGCGCTCAAGCCCGCGTGGGGGTGTCGCCTCCTGGAGTGGCTCCACCCGTACTCCGGCCTGCTTGGCGAGTGAGCGAAGCTCCTCGGTGCCGTCACGCCGTGCGAGGAGAAGTGTCTGCACGATGCTCGGCATATGCAGGAGCGCCTCACGCACCGTGTGCCGACCGTAAATGTAGGTGGGGCTGTGTGTCATAGCCAACAGTGTAGCGCATGAGGAGGGACGAAGCCACAGGGTACCACATCACCACGTAGCGCTTTCGTGATTGTTGTCAGTTTGTTTAGCTGAGTTCTAGGGGATGACGTGAACCTTCCTGGCTGTTTCATGACCCCGAGCGAGTACTCCAGGCAATGGAAGTCACGGCAGACGAAATCGGGCGCAGCAGCGTGGAGCTCTTCCGAAAATTCTAAGCCGCGAAGTTTGTGCACGAGCATGGCGGCCTCGTCTGCCCGGCCGCATGGGAGCCGGGCAAAGACACGCTCAAGCCGGGTGTTGATTTGGTGGGGAAAATATAGTGCATCGCACATACCCCACCCACCAAAAAAGGACGCATCGCGTCCTTTGTTGTGTTCGCCTGTATGAAGGCTAATTTATTTCACACGTCCCACCCGCACACGCCATCTCCTTGGCCTGTTCCGTCTCATCGCGGAGCTCGTACGAGACGAGCTTTGAGAAATCGAGGTTCACGAACTGCTTCATGAGCTCCTCGTACTGCTCCTTGCTGATCTCTTCGTACGGAGCAAGACGGTACACATGATTTTGTCGCGGTAAGAACGAGAGCCCGCCGATAATGTCCCAGTTTTCATAGAGCCAGTTTGCAACCGCCACCCACTCGTCCTCGCCCACTGAAATGGTGACCGAGGGGTTGTGCTCCGTGTAGTTTTGCTTCACAACCTTCCAGTACTCGAGCTGTTCGAGTGCAGTGAGGTCGTTGTTGTACACGGATGACTTGGGGCTCTTCACAGGAAACTCGAGCACGAAGGTGTTTGCGCTCTCCATGGTTTGCCCCACTTCGGGGTGGTTGGGTACCCCTTGGTCTTTGAGCATTTTGTAGAGCGCATCGGTTGCGGTGATACGGATGCGCCGTATGTAGTACTCGCTGTGGCGCGGGTGCATACCCGATGCGCAGTTGACCGTTTGCGAAACGGTGCCGGAGGGCTTCACCGCAGTCACCGCCATCGAGGGCGCAATGCCGAAACGCTTCGCGTACCTCCTGTTCGCCGCGACCGCCTCATCGCGAAGCGCGCGGAGAGTCTCCGGCCTACGCGCCTCCGGCGAGTCCCACTGGCCGGTCACCGACACGCCAAGTAGGCGTTCCTCCTCGCAGTTATTCTTCCACTCTTTCGAAAGGTAATTAAAGGTGGTGAGCGACGACTGGTAGGTACCGAGGAGCGTCGCGATACGGACCTTGCGCTTAAGCGACTCAAGCGTGTCGTTCCTGCGGGCTATCACCTCGGAGAGGTTGCAGAACTGCTTTGACTGGAGAATGATTTCTCCACATGGATTGGTACCCACCGAGCCGGTCACGTGACCATTTTCAATGAGGCCCTTTTTCTCCCAAAGCTCTCGCCTACGGCGTGGAATCTGGGAGATGAGCCCTCCGCGGTTAAAGATGCCACGCTCTCCGCTCTTCCCCTTCATGAGAGAAATCCACTCATCCATAAACTCCTCGTTACTCGGCCTTGCCTCGTAGACCGCACTGTTGTTCGCGAGCATACGCTGGGGCTCGGTGTTGTAGAACTGACCGTCCTTCGCGTGTCGAATCTGATCATCGTCGAGGTCGGAGAGCGATATCATCGCGCTCCTACGTACACCCCCCGACACAATCGCCTCGCCTATTTTACAAAGTATGTCGTGTGCATCGATGTTGCGCAGGCGCCTGTTTTGCCGAGCGAGAATCCTCCCGCGGGTGAAATCGAGGAGCGAGCGAAGCGGATCGGGACCTGACGCCTTGCCTCCCATGGTCTTGAGGCGCGTACCAGCGGGGCGCACCTGTGAGTAGTCAAACTGCACATCCTTGCCCTCATACCACGTCTTCATGCCGTGTACGAGTGCGGTCGCCCACCCCTCCTTACTGTCTTCCACAACGTGTGTTTTTAGCACAATGCCAGTTTGCGGCCTGATCTGTGGGAGCTGTTCGATGTTCTTGCTCTCCGCCGCAAAACCGACCCCGCACCCGCTCGCCGAGAGGTAGAGCACCTCGCCAAAGTCCTCGATTTTAGTGGGTGCAATGAACGAACAGTTGTACGCGACGGCATTACAGCGACGCGCCGGTTTTCCCGCAAACTGGAGGAGGCGCATCGAAGGCATCGCTTCTTGTTTGAGAATGGTTTCGCGCACCTCCGCGTACTCCTCATCGGTGAGCTTGTCTCCGAGGTTCTCCCGCATGAAGCTCACGTAGCGATCTACGGTCTCTATCCACGTCTCACGGCGGTTCTCCGCTTCAATCCAGCGCGCATAGGTGCGCAGAAACACAAACTCCCCGAGCGGGTTGCCCTCAAAGTACTTGGAGCTCTCTTCCGCGAGCTTGCGCACGTGCTCGGGCACCGCAACCGTATGCTTTCGGAGGCGCGTACGTTCCTCGCGGTAGAGGATGTAGTGCTTGGCGGTCTTGACGTAGTCGGAGAGGATGAGTTGACGCTCCACCTCGTCCTGCACCCCCTCTACGGTGGGGAGGAAATTCTTATACTTCTTCGCGATGCGCACGAGGTCGGACACGACGCGGTGCGCCACCATTTCCGCCTCCTCCGCCGACCCTTCGCCCGCGGCGGTCATACCCATATGAATGGCGCGTACTATTTTACTGAAATCAAACTCTTTTATTGCGCCGTCGCGCTTCTGTATCTGCGGCACGAAGCGCGTGTAGTACGCCGCACCCTGCCCATCTCCACGTCCGGCGCTACCGGCATCAACAGACACCTCCGGTTCAAATAACTCTGCGATAACGGTCTGCTGATCTTTGGGGGCGGTGCGCGACGACTTTGCCATAGTGATATGGTTAGTATGAATAAGAGTCGGTGCCATGTATTCTACCGCAGAAAAATGCGATAGATGAACAGGAGATGGTGTGCATTAAGTATAGCAAAACATGATGAGGAATACGTAAAATTTTACGCCGAAAAACGCTTTGTGTGAGCCACCAATCGTTATCCACAAGGCTTCATGTTGACGAAATTACACCCTTGCGCGTTTACACACACCTACACCGACGGCGCACATTGCGCCACGCCACACACTCAACAAGCGAAAAGCATGAGTTCACTTTCGGCACGTACGGTATACCAATCGAGCGTGGGCATCCCCTACCCCTATCGCACGCGCACGATGCATAATTATATAATTAATTATGTAATCGTTTACATAATTCCTACTATCGTATTCCCATTTTACGTAACCGACTCACATGACTCGTTGCTATGTTGGAAATTAGTAATTAGAAATTCGAACCACTCGTAACCCATACCACCAAGAAGACCACCCAGAAAGGGTGGCCTCCCTAACATCATTAACTACCCTACATTCCTAACACCTGTTCAGTCTCGGCTATCATCGGCATCGTTTTGATGACCGTGTCCGGCGTGAAGGAGAGACTCTCAATACCAAGCCCCACTAAAAACTGTGCGAAGTCCGGGAAATCGGACGGCGCTTGGCCGCAGATACCAATGTACTTGCCACGTCTCTTGCATGCTTCTATGGCGGTTTTCACCATGCGCTTCACCGCTTCATCTTTCTCGTTTGAGATATGCGCAATGACGGAATTGTCCCGGTCAAGGCCGAGCACCAGCTGGGTGAGGTCGTTGCTCCCTATTGAAAAACCATCGAACCTGTCGAGGAACTCGTCCGCCATGAGCACATTGGCGGGTATCTCGCACATGACGTATATTTTTACTCCCTGCTCGCGGTCGAGGCCGTGATGCTTCATAACGGCGAGCACCTCGTCCGCCTCTTGTGTCGTACGACAGAATGGAACCATGGGGATGACGTTCGTGAGTCCCATATTATCGCGCACCTTCTTGAGCGCGTCGCACTCAAAGCCAAATGCAGTTTTGAACTTTTCATCGTAGTACCTGCTCGCACCGCGCCACCCTATCATCGGGTTCTCCTCGTGCGGTTCGTAGAGCTCGCCGCCTAGAAGGGTGCGATACTCGTTCGTCTTGAAGTCGGAAAATCGTATGATGACATCTTTCGGGTAGAACGACGCGGCTATTTTTGCAATGCCTTCGGCGAGCTCGTCCACGTAGTACGCAGTCTTGTCCTCGTAGCCCTTGGTGAGCTCATCAATCTTCTGCACGAGCTCACGCTTGTCCTCCTGCCCCTCACCCGCGTACCACTTGAGCTTGTCGTACTCAACGAGCGCATTGGGGTGGACACGGATGTGGCTCATGATGATGAACTCGAGGCGCCCCAAGCCAATACCCTCCACGGGGAGAAAATGATTCTTGAACGCCTCGTCGGGACTCCCGATATTGACCATAATTTTCGTCTTGAGCGTGGGAAGATTGTCGAGACGATGCTCGATTTTTTCAAACGGGAGCGTACCCGCCAGCACCACACCATCTTTCCCCGACGAGCAGTCTATGGTCACCTCCATGCCGTCTTTGAGAACCGTCGTTGCGTTCTCTGTACCCACAATGCAGGGAATACCAAGCTCACGTGAGACAATCGCAGCATGGCTTGTGCGTCCTCCTTTGTCGGTAACGATAGCGCTCGCGATTTTCATAATAGGCTCCCAGTCGGGATCGGTGATGACCGTCACCAAAACCTCACCTCTCTGAAAATCCTTGATGTGCTTCACGTCGTGTATGACTCGCACACGCCCGGTGGCGATCTTAGTGCCTACCGAGGTACCCTTGGTCAACATGTCCCCCTTGCCGGTGAGTTTGTACTCGGTGTACACGTTCTTGTCGCCCGTGGAGATGACCGTCTCAGGGCGTGCCTGCACAATGTAGAGTTCATTCGTCTTTCCGTCTTTCGCCCATTCCATATCCATCGGTTGGTAGTGGCCATGCTTGGTACTGAAGTGCTTCTCAATTTCAACCGCCCACCTCGCGAGCTTCTCCACCTCGCTATCGGTGAGACAGTAGCGATCGCGGTCTTCCGAGGGAACATCCACAATGGCGCAACCCTTCTCTCCATAGATCATTTTGACATCCTTGCTCCCCAAATCACGCGCGATGACGCCCTTCAATTCCTTGGATAATGAGGGTTTGAACACGGTGAATGAATCGGGGGTCACCTTACCCTGCACCACCATTTCTCCCAACCCATAGCTCCCCTCAATCACCACCACCTTGTCAAAACCTGTTTCGGTATCAATCGAGAACATAACGCCACTCACCGCCAAGTCGGAGCGCACCATCTTCTGGACGCCGACCGAGAGTGCAACGTCGATGTTGTTGAACCCTTTATCCGCTCTGTAGGAAATCGCGCGGTCAGTAAAGAGCGACGCAATGCACTTGCGCACCGAGGTAATAACATCGTCCTCGCCCACCACATTGAGGTACGTCTCTTGCTGGCCCGCAAATGACGCGCCCGGCAGATCTTCCGCGGTTGCGGACGAGCGCACCGCGACATCCTCCGCACCCTCAAGTTCCACAAGCTCGCGGTAGCTCGTTTTTACCTCGTGCACCAACTCTTCGGGAAGTTCCCTCGTCAAAATGAGCTCGCGTATGCGGCGCCCCCTGTCTTGGAGACCACTAATATCGTGCGTGTCGAGTCCCTCGAGGATACCCTTTATCTCATCGCGGAGGCCGTGACTGTCGAGAAAGTAATCGTACGCATGCGCGGTAATCGCAAAGCCGTTCGGCACCCGAACCCCGAGTGGAATGAGCTCGCGCACCATCTCGCCGAGCGCTGCATTTTTTCCTCCCACAAGCGGTACATCGTCAATCGTGAGATCTTTGTACCAAATGACCAACCGCGTATCAGGTTTTTGCATAGAGCATACCTGCGTCCTAGCGTTTTAGGGCAATCACCAGGTCCGCAACGTTAGCTCCAGTATACCCTATACGTACTCCCTGCTGTAAAGTGTGGAAAAAGGAAAACGAGTCGTTTCGTTCAAGGTAGACGCGCGGGTCGAGCCCTGCGTTCGTTGCGGCTTCTCGTGTCACGATGTCGGCGATGCCGCCCGCATACTCCGAATTGTCCCTCCCATCGCTCGCGTACGCGAGGATGAGCTCGTCGCCATATAGTTCTGGAAGTGCACCGAGCGAGAGCTCCTCGTTGCGTCCTCCCGCGCCCTCGCCCCGAACCGTGACGGTTGTTTCTCCGCCGTAGAAAAGCGCGGTACCCGAGGGGTGTTGGTGGAGCTCACGTGCAATCTGTGCACCCACCTCTCTCGCCTCACCGGTCTGTGTTGCCGTTTTCACCACGGCACGGTACCCCAGCGCCCTTGCACACTCCGCCATTGCGGAAAGTGCGGTTTCGTTGGTAAGCACCAAAGTGTTACGTACACGCGCAAACGTCGCATTATCTTTGGGGGTCTCAATGAGTGCAGACTCGTCAAAGCCTACTTCTGCGGCACCGTAGCGCACTAGGAGTGCGCGAGCATCTTCTACTGTAGTGTTGTCAAGCACGGTCGCCCCAGATGCGATTGTCGTGAGATCGTTTCCGGGTACATCGGAAAAAATGAGCGAGACCACGGTCGCGGGATGTGCGGCGGCGGCAAGCCCGCCACCACGCGCTCGCGAGAGGTGCTTTCGTACCGTATTGAGGTCCTGTATCGTTGCACCTCTCGCAAAAAGGTGCTTCACGAGGCGCTGTTCGTCGGCAACCGTGTGATGCACTGGCGCAGTGAGAAGCGCCGACCCTCCGCCGGAAATGATGAGGAGGACAAGATCCCGTTCCGATGCTTTTTCGAGAAGAGCGAGGAGTCGTTCGGCGGACTGCACATTCTCATCAGACGCAAAGGGGTGGGTTCCGGAAAGGCAGGTGAACCGTATGAGTCCCTCTCCACGCCGTACATCGTAGATGAGCCCCTCACGCACACGCTCACCCAACAATTCTTCTAACACTACACCCGCATCAAATGCACACTTGCCTATGGCAGCGACATAGACATGGTCAAACGAGTTCATGTCATACTCCACACCTTCCACATTAAGACGGGCACCTTCCACAAGAAGAGTGCGACGAATCACTGTACGGGTCGCTATAGCATCGAGTCCCGCACGCATACATTCAAGCGCGTCACGACGTAGTGAGGTGACTGCGAGTGCTTCAAAAATATCTTGTGCCATGCATCCACTATACCACGCACCGGAGGATTGATTGTTGAGTGTAGGGAAAAATCAGGTAGAGTGTGTACATGGAGGTACTTCCCTACCTGCTCATTGCACTCCTTGTGCTCGTGCAGGGAGGCGAGCTTGGTATTATCCTCGCCGGTTACTACGTGCACCTCGACCGCGTGGAGCTTGTTGCCGCGCTTCCCCTCATCGTCGTGTGCATGGTGGCGGGGGACGCGGTGTGGTACTACCACGGATGCAAGCTCTACCGACTACCATTTATTCGTCGGGCAGAACCATGGCTTCGCCACATGGACCGCTATATCGAGCGACGTCCGCTTGTAGTTGCGCTTGTGGCACGATTAAGCTACGGGCTCCACTACCTTGTGATTGCACGCTACCGCGGGAGTGCGGTACCCCCACACACCTTTTTCAAAATAATGCTCCTCACGTCGGTTACATGGGTACTTTTCGCGGGTGGCGCGGTGTTTTCCCTTGCAGAGTACCTCCCAAAAACAAAAGGGGTCTTTAATAATCTGGAGCTCATCTTTACCGGAACGTTCCTCCTGTTTGTGCTCTTTGAGTGCACACTCAAAACCGCACTCAAGCGCTACTTAAAGCGATTGGATTTAAACGATGGGTAGCGTACAATGCTGTCCATGTACCAGCGCATCATTCGTCCCCTGCTTTTCACCGTCGACCCGGAGCGCATACACCGCATGATTGTCCCGCTTAGCGAGCTTGTGGGAGCGACCGCGCTCGGTCGAAGCGCCATCGGCGTAGCGTACCGCTACCCCAAGAACGATGCCGAGGTGACCGTGGACAGCCTCACCTACCACACCCCTATCGTGCTCTCTGCGGGTTTTGACCCGAATGGCCGCCTCGTACGTACGCTCTCCTCATGCGGGTTCGGTGGCGAAGAGGTGGGTTCGGTAACCGCGCGCCCATGTGCGGGGAACGCCCCACCCCGCCAGGTGCGCCTACCCCACACCAAGAGCCTCATTGTGAACAAAGGCCTCGCAAATTGGGGAGTGGAGCGAGTCACTACACACCTTAAACGCCTTCCAAAAGAACATGGATTTGTGGTGGGAGTATCGATTGCGCGGACTAACGACACAGAAGCCTGTGAGCTTGAGAGCGGTATCGAAGACTACGCGACCTCGCTTGCCCACCTCACTAATGCGGGCGTGGGTGACTACTACACTATAAACATCTCGTGTCCGAACACGTGGACAGGCGAACTTTTCCTTGACGCAAAAAACCTCACCTCACTCCTCACGCGACTCTCCAGTGTTGGCACCACGAAGCCTGTGTACATTAAAATGCCCATTTCTGTCGCGCACGACACATTCCTCGCACTTGCCGAAGCCGCGGCCGCATTCCCCTTCATTCGAGGTCTCATCATCGGCAACCTTTGGAAAAACTACGATGCTATTTCTCCTCTCGACACACGACCTATGAAGTACCAAGGGGGGCTCTCGGGTATGCCCTGCCAAACGCCGAGTAACGAGCTTATTTCACTCGCTAAACAGCACTACGGAGATCGCTTCACGCTCATCGGGTGCGGGGGTGTGTTCACGGCGAAAGACGCGCTCGAAAAGTTTGAGCGCGGGGCCTCCCTCATTCACCTCATCACCGGTATGATATACACTGGCCCGGGTCTCATGAAGGACATTGCGCGTTCGTACGCTTCGTGGCGCTCTAGCCGATAACACGTGCGCCAAGGTACCACGCCGCAAACACGAAAAGAACGCACGCTTCCGCGAGTACCACGAGCTTTGTACCCCGAGGAGACGCAACGGTGAGCTTGAGGCGATACACCGCGAGTGAAAATATGATGAGCTCGTCGAGGAGGTAGAAGAACACAAACACGGTACTATACCCAAGGTATGCAAACGACGAAACCCCGCGCTCCGCAAGAAGCCCCGCAAATGCAACAGGGATCGCGGCCGAGCATGGGAACTCAATCACGGTGACGATGAGCGCGAAAAGTCCCACAATACTGAGACTCGCCATGAGCGAGGCGCCTCGCGACACCACGCTCGTGGTACGCCGTGTGATGGCATCAACAATGGAAACAGTACGGAGTGAGCAGGTGGGACCCATGCGTCGCATGCGCAGGTACTCGCGGAAGAAGTACACCGAACCGATGAGTGCCACGAGCCCCACCATAAGTTCAAGGACTCCCACGTAGGGACACAGCGCGGAAAAGAGCGCGTACCAAAGCGCGATGAGCACCCCGTATGAAAGTGCGGTCACCAAAAGGAACGTACCGCCCAATAGCGCCATGTCACGTCTCGTGCCGAGCGAGAGCGCAAGACCTATGATGAGTGCAAGCGCACCGAGCGAGCAGATGTTCCACCCATCGAGGACCCCTAAGAGCGCCGAGAGAAGGAGGAGTGGGTAGCGTTCCGTTTGGATGCGTCCCATCAAAGGTAGTGTCGTCTCTCCGCTCACTGAAGTCGTCGCGGTTGTGGTCGCGGTTGTGGAAAGCCCGAGCACATCGCGAATTCGCGCACCGGTCGTCTCACTACTCTCAAACCCTATAAGGTAAATACCTCGTACAAAGGTAATGGGCACCGCTCCCAAGGCCTCTCTCGCGAGACCGGTGCTACTCGCGAAGCGGAGGAGCACCGCTTCACTCGCAGGATCAAACACCGAGTACTCCTCGATTGTAAGCTCTGGGTGCTCGGTCGCAAGGTCACGCAAAAATGCCCGCTCCTTGTGGCAGTGGGGACAAGTGGGACTGTAGAAGAGGGCGATGTCCGGAGGTGCAACCGGTGTGGGTAATTGTGTACCTTGCGCCTGCACTAAGGTGCTACCACCCCATGCGCTTATGAGGACAACAAGAATCAGGATGAGTGCGCGACCAAGCAGTTTCATACAAGCGTGGGAATGAGTGAGCGAAGGAGTGCTCCAATCATGTACGCGAGAAGCGCCGCAACCCCTCCCACTCCGAGCATTTCAAGTCCCGACGAGACAAATGAACGCTTCGTGACGTACGACCGAGCCCCGCCCACGAAAAAAAAGGCCGTGCACGCACCCATTGTTGACACAAGGAGTGCATCTGCTTTAAAAGTTGGCAAGAGGAAGGGTAAGAGCGGAAGACACCCAGCGACCACAAACGCGAAAAATGTAGTGACACTCCTCGCGAGCGCGTGCCCGTCCCCCGCCCTCCTATGGTGCGCCCGCGCCACATCCGCTTCCGTGCGGATGGCAAGGAAGCTCGACGCACCCATGGAGAAACCATCAGCCACGAGGTTAGCAATGCCGAGTATGATGATGGTGCCGCTCCCCAAGACCGCACCCGACGCACCTGCAATTACCGCAAAGGTGGTGATGATACCGTCGTTTGCACCATACACCGCTTCGTCGAGGTACGAACCATACTTTTTAACCAGCCCGCGCATGCGTCCCAGTATAGTCCACAGTACTGCGAGAGTACACATGGGCACCCTGTGCAAACCCACACTTCCTGCTACACTACATGCACATGTTCACACGCCACCGGTTTACCTTGCTCGCGGTGCCCCTCATGGTGCTTGTCGCCTCTACGCTCTCACTCGTGCGGAGCGACCAGGCAATCGGGCTTGTCTGTGAGGACACGCGCTATGTGGAGGCGGGGGAGTACTTCGCACTCGACGTGGTGGCGGAGTCCGCGCGGCCCGTAAACGCCATTTCCGGAACGGTAGTGTACCCGATGGATCTCGTGTCGTTCGTAGAGTCAGGAACGCACGACACCATTGTTGACTTGTGGGCCGATACCCCCGCCTCATCGTCGGCCACGCTCGCGTTTTCAGGCGGCATCGTCTCACCAAACGGTTTTACCGGTGAGGGGAGTGTCATTCACCTCACCTTTAGAGCTGAAAAGGAGGGCACCGCGCGCTTCACCATTGAAGACGGACACATGCTCGCACACGACGGCGCAGGTACGGAGGTTTTGGAGAGTGTGCGCCCACTCACCGTTATCGTGCGGCCTACGGGCAGTCCCACACCGGACGTGAACAACGATCGTCGGGTAAACCTCGTCGACGTCGGACTTGTCTCATCACGACTCTTCGGCTCGTACGAAACGATCTACGACCTCAACCGCGACGGGAAAATCACCCTCGCCGATCTCTCCATCATTTTCGCGCAGTTTGTGAGCGGCTCAAGACTCGGCTCGCTCGTACTCCTTGTGTAGTGCGGCAAGCGCACTATCGTCGGGCGAGATTCACTGTATGCCCCACGCCCTCGATGGGGATTTTTCGCGTAGTACTACGAGCCGTAGCGGGTGCAGACGGCGTAGGGTCACTCGCGTCCTCCGGGAAACGCCGTGCGTGCTCGGGCACATGTTCGATATCCTCGATTTCTGCCGCGATTCTTTCTTCAATGAGGTCAAGCCGCTCGCCGAGCTCTTTTAAGAGACGCATTTCCTCGCGGGTGAGCTCGCGGTACTGGCGTGCCTGCTCAAGGTAGCCGAGCTGGCGCACAAGGTCTTTGCGCAGAAGGTCGAACTCGCGGTGCACCACACGCTCTGCATCTATGGTCTCGCGTCGTACACTCACGCGGTACCTACGCCACCAGTTCACGATAAACACGAGACCGAAGATCAGCGCGAGGAGGAGCACCACGAGGGGCACAATGACCGAGAGGTAGGAGAGCGCAAGGGAGCCGAAAAGGAGTATGACGGGCTGGTTTGCCTTCACGGTGTACTTGAAGGACGGCTCACTCATCGCACCCCGCGCATCCTTCACGGTAAACCAAATCGTGTACGCTCCCGCTCGAGCTGCGTCGGTCGCGGTCACCGTGAAGCCTCCCAACAGGTCGCTCTTTACCTCGCGCATTTGAGCCTCCCCGTCGTTGTACGAGACATGCACCTGCACCGTTGCATCAGGAAATGTCGAGCCCTTAAGCACGATTGGGTTCCCCACCATCACATCTTTCGGCACCTCGGTCACCGAGGGCGGTTCGAGGGTTGCAACCTTGAGCGTAAGCGACGTGGAGGTGCTGTTTCCCGCCCTATCGTACGCGATGAAGGTGAGTGTGTGCTCGCCCGCGGTGAGCCCCTCAGGCTCGAAGAGTCCGCCCTCAAGCGTCACCCGCATCGCTTCACCCTCGTCAACCTTGTAGTCGATCGCACCAATGCCCGAGAGTGCATCTTGTGCATCAATAGCAAGGGTTACGCGCGGGTCGACGGCATCGCTCCTATCCTTTTCCCGCACGAGGAGTGTTGCGGGTTCTGTGAGGTCAACCTTAATGGGGAACCGCACCACGGGACCCCACTCGTCGCCGTAGAGAAGCTGGAGCGCAAAGTACTGAACACCCTCCTTAAGTGTATTGAGCGTCACAGAGGAGACCGGTACCTCGTAGCGCTTCGTGGCTTCCACGGTGGGAGAATCCCCCTCTCCGGTACGCATTGCCTCGATACCCTCGGGCAGAGTCCACGTAAGCTTCACCGACGTGGTTGCGAACCACTCATCGGCAGGCACCGGCACAGGCGTAATTTCAAAACCGGGAACCTCTTCTGCAAACGCTATTGCGGTTGCTTGCTGGGCGGGCACAACCTCTTTGGGCACCAGTGTGTAGGTCGCCGCACCAAGGGTCGAGAGGAAGTTCGATGCCACTGCACCCACTCCAGCAACGAGCGGTGCGGATGCGCCCCCCTGTACGAAGCGCACCTCGGTTGAGCGGTTACGGAGCGCCCGAAAGGTGAGCGTCACGAAAAGGCCATCATTCCCGATGAATGGCTCTCGGTTTCGCGCCATCATGCCGGAAATTTTAAGCTCGCCGGGACGCCGCTCGTCCGGTGCGGTGATGATGGAGCTGAAGATGGACCCCTCCGTACTAAACGACATGAACTCAAGGTCGTCGGGATTGTACGCAACGGTCGCATCCGCGGTTCCCACCGGCTCGTCCGGAGAGTTCACCCGTACCGTCACATCAAACGTCGCCCCGATGGGGTACACGCCGGTCGCGGGAGCAAAGACGAGCGACGCATCAGCCGCGTATGAAGTCTGTGTGCCAATCGCAAGCGAGAGCGCGATCAGGAGTGGCGCGAGGGCAATCATGGTTGGGTGTGCGACTCGGAAGAATCGGCAACGTCGCCCTGTGGCGGTTCCTGTGTAGATGGTCCAAAGGTGTCGGGTTCCGCCTGCGGGAACACTCGCAAGTCCCCCTCCTTGCGCACGCGACGAATGCGCGCAACGAGGTAGGCGAGGAGCACTACGAGGACGAGCAACCCAACGCTCATGATGAGTACCTCAACACGAAAGACCTTCGTCACCACACTGATATCCCCCGGAGTATACTCGACCACCTGCTGATTCCCGTTCTTGTCAATCGCCTTCACCAGTATTTTCGATTGCAGTTCTTGGTCTTTGAGTTGGTAGGGGCTCGTCGCTTCCACCCAGTAAGAGGGGCGCGGGAACCACTTCAAAAACCCGAAGTTAAGTGGGTCGGTCTCCAAGACCTCGTAGCGTGCAACCCCGCTCTGCTTGTCGCTAGTTTGAAAAAGAATGAACCATCGGCCATTGTTGAGCCCGGGTTCGTTCGTGAGCGTGATGTCGAAAAGCTCGGGTGCCACCGTATCCGCCCGCACGTCGGTAAGCCATGTGTCTACCGACTCGGACGGTGCAACGAGGAGATCGAACGATGCATCAACCAAGGTGAGTGGTGCGGGGGTGCCACGACCGTCGTTCAAGAGCACTTGGGTCGCCGGGGTAAAAGAGAGGACGTGCCTCGTCCGATGTCCCATGGGATAGTCCTTCGGAAGACCGGTCACCACAAGCGAGCCGAGTACATTCGTCTGCCCCGCATCACCTACGATGCGCCCGCAGTAGCCACCCACCACCCCACCCGAAAAGCGCACAATGCCCTCCGTGCGTAGTACTGCGGGTGCCTCAACCCAGTGGGTCACAATAGAGTCCCCGGTGGCAACATCAACGACATTGATGTCGTTCTGGTCGTAGCGAAGCTCTACAGTGACCGCGTTTACGCACTCGCCCTCGGTGTCGATGCGAATAGGCACGTAGAACCTGTCGAGGCGGTTGTACTCCACCTGTGCGGGGTCCATGAATATCTTGGACGCATACGCACCTTCAGGAACCACCCACACACATACCGCAAGGAACGCCACTATGATGTAGGGCCTCATACGACAAGTATACTCCAGGATGCAGGTATGCGCGTACCCATAACTCACAGCTAGCCGGTCCAATTGAAGAGCATGATGGAGAAGTCGGTGAGGGACACGGTGCCGTCTTTGTTGATATCGGCTACCACATTGGTGGTGTTCCAGTGGAACAGGAGAATCGAGAAGTCGGTGAGGTTCACCTTGCTATCGCCGTTGAGGTCTGCCCCTGCAGGCGCACCGGCATCCTGCACCCCGAGGTAGAATGAGGCGATTTGACTGTACCCGCTCTTGAGGTCGGGATCTCCCGGGTCGGTGTAGTTTGTCTTTACGGTATGGTACTGCTCTGTGGCGAGTCCCTCGGGAGTATAGACAAGCTGGTACACTCCCTGCGCAGTCGCAAGTGTTTCCTCTTTCCCCTCCTCGCTGTTTATAACTGCAAACACCTTCGCATTCGGCACTGCGGCACCTGAAATGGTGAGGGTCGCACCCGGTGCCACCTTGGTGGGGTTTAGGAGGATGGTGGGAGGAATGAGGATGCCGGAAAGCGTGGTAACCGCGTTTTCAATCACCTGAAACGTGGTTGAAAACGCCAAACTCTCCAAGCCGGTTCGATCCGTGGCACGAAACGAGAGTGTGGTGATACCCGGCGTGAGATCGGAGAGTGTATGCGAAAATTCCGCACTCGAGTCCGCCTCAACCACCTTTTCGATTTCACCATCCTTGAGAATGCTCACGGTCGCGCCCGGTGACGCTTTGCCGTTTACGGTCACATCGGTCACTCCCTCAAAGGGTATGGTGCCCGTCGTTGCCGCACCGGGCACTCCCCGCTGGCTCGCTCCACTCGACTTACCGCCGCCTCCGCCGCCTCCGCCTGACGACCCGCCTCCGCCTCCGCCTCCGGTCGTCACTGGTGGTGACTCGTTCTGACACACAGGATCACAGAGATCTCCCGCCACGTTTGCTCCGTCGTCACACTCTTCGCCATAGAGCGGCTGAACGAGGTAATCACCGCAGTACGGGCCGTAGGCGGTGCAGTTGGCGTTACAGTTCCTATCTGCAGTAGAGGTGGCGTAGAGGCCGTTATTTTTTGCAAAACCGAGATCGCAAAACTCACTACCGCTCACGATGGCATCGCCACAGACCGTGGTTGAAACAGAGGTGGTGGCGGAAAAGGTTTGTGCGTGCGTCGTCTTAAGTGGAGCGTACCCTGCTGCACACAGAAGCCCCACCGCAACTATGAGCGCGGTAATAATGAGGAACGTCTCGTTGCGGTGCCATAGCATGTTACTGCGTGCGCCGACGGCCCGAAAGATCAACGACTCCGTGGCTCGTAGCGGGTGGGCGCGTAGTCGGGCGACGCAGAGGCGGTCGTGGTAACTGCTCTTCTTCATAGTACTCGGGCTGACGGGGATGACGCGGGGCCGGCGGTGCATTATCATACGAGTCCGCCCCATGTGGTGGGCGTCGCCGCCTGCGTGCGCGTCGCCCCCTCACAATGAGCGCTCCTGCAATGAGTGCTATGAGAAGCACCGCTATAGGTGCGAAAAGTGAAATCTGGTCGGCACGGGAGAGTCCCTCGAACCCGTAGCCGATGTAGGCGGAGAGCGTGCCGCGTGGGAGTACGGAGAGTGTGAGCTCACCACTTTTTTTAACTTGGTCTTCAAAATGGAAAATGGAGTACCGCACAAGATATGCACCGGGCGGGAGGCGCGTGGGGAGGAACGCCTTCACATCTTTCGTTTCAAACGGATTCACCTCCTCAATCACATTCGTATTTTCGACAGTTTCAAGCACCGTCGTATTGCGCTTATCGAGAAGTTCAAACACCACTTTCGAAGGGGCAACGGGGGCATTCCCCGTGTTCTCAAGCTCCATAGTAAAGGTGATTTTCCCCGGGAACATGAGCCACGCGAGCTGGCGCGGTGCTTCCGTTTCCGAGAGAAGCACCCTGCGTACCTCAAAGTCTTTTATTTTATCCTGCACTCTTATATCAATATCTATCTGCGCACCAAGCGCGATTGAGACACCGGAAGCGGGATCAGGTGAAGTAGTCTTAATGCGGATGTACCCTTGGTAGCGATCGTAGCTAGCATCCTGCGGCACCTGCACCGTCACCTTGATGGGTACCTGCTGTGCTCCTTTGGGGAGAAGGAAACGATTGCCCTTATCTATTGAAATCCACCCATCAAACCCGGGAGCACTCACGGTGAGCTCCGCCATGAGGTCTTCAACCGGGTCACCGCGCACCAAAATGATGTCCTGCGTGAAAACCGTCCCGCGTCCGAGCTTGTCATTGCGCACCGCAGGAGGAGTGATACCGAACCCCGCAAGTGCGCTCGGCACAACAGTGCCCCACACCGCAAGGGAAATCGCTACAAGTAAGGATGCACGAAAGAAAGTTGACATACCCTGCCTTTATATGTACAGCACCGTACGGGCTCTCGCCCAGCCCTTCGAGCAATTGTAGCGAGGAAACGGAGAAAATGAAAATCGCGTATGGGTATAAACTGTGCACAGCAACACGTCAATCACAGCTATGAGGACAGCGAAAAGCTGTCTCGCACCTGCCCTTATCTACGATACCCCACACATAAGACAGAGCGAGATGCAATCAATGTACATAGAATAATGGGCTGTGAGCACATCTGCCTGAACTCGCACACACCACCTGTAATTAAAAAACTTGCGGCCGCAAGCAAGTACTACGCACGTAGACACTTAGTACAAACAACTAATCGTCGATTTTACCAGTGAGCAGGTTCCTTCCTACGTAATCACCAGAGTAGTTGATGCTTCCGGGAACCAAGATACCCCAGTAGATATCGTCGTTTGCTGGCGATGAGGTTGCAGTTGATTTCGGCACATTAATTTCGAGCTCTGCCGATGTTGTGGTTGATAGGTCGGTACCACTCCCGTACGATGTACCCACACCAAGCGCATACTCCTGGTTGTTGGCGTAAATTGTGTTGTTAGTGAGGCCGGAGCATGTGGGGTACGTGGGGCACATTTCACCATCTCCTTGCAAAAGCACATCGAGGCCGACGTTGCCGAGCGCATTAAGGGTGGTGGTTGCAATGAGGGTACCGGTATTCTGCGTCGGCTCAAGGTTTCCATACTGAATCTGGTCTTGCGTCACACTGAACGCCATGTAGTCGTTCAAGTCGCGCCCCGTGTCGCCACCGGAAATGGCACCAACCAGGTTGTCATCGTCTCGCGCCGCAAATGCGCCTCGCCAATCTTGCGCGGTGTACGCACCCACCACGGTGTTCTCCGCGGTAAACCAGAGCGAAAAGATACACTCCCATCGCTCGGTCGTGTCACCGGTACCCGAGCAGGTACCCGGTACGCGATAGCACGTGGGCGCAAAGAATGAGCTCGCATTGGTGTAGCAGTTATTCACGTCGTACTGGCTTGAGAGGTAGCATCCAAGCCCGTAGGTGCCTCCCACCGCTGAACGATACACGCTTGAACTCGCAATGCTTGAAATCTCATTTCCCGCCAACACTGTCTGACAACTGTTGTCGTCATCCACATCAAACTGCACCACATATCCACTAGTAAGACCCCCTTCAACTGTGAGATCCAGAGGATCTGATGTTGTTCCCACATCATAGAGCGTAATAGAGCTCGTAGCGACACGCGGTGCCACATTACTTATTTCAACAACCGAGTTGGCACCCTGGTCCCCACCTGACGCAGGGAGGAGGTGCTCATCTACGATAAAACCATATGCGGTGTAGTTGTTTGCATCGGGATATGGAGTTTTTGTCGTCGTGGCAGCACTTGGGTCGGTAAGAGTCGGGCTACTTGACGCCCACTCACCTCCGGGTCCCGTACATCCGATACCCGCTGTAAAGTTGTTGTCGACACAAACCCAAAGTCGTATGTTGTCGTCCCCGCCATCACTATCTGCATCATCTGCATCGGTATTCCATGTAAGGAGTGCGCCCGGGTTCACCGGACTGGTGTCAGTAAAACTCGCGGCCGTAAATGTCGGCCTATGATTTACCTTAAAAGGTGATGCAGTATCACCAGTACCCTGCTTATAGGTCACGTTGCACTTTGCGGTACCCGCAGTTCCGTTCGACGCATCACATATCCATGCATACCAATCTGTGGACTCAGCGTCGCCATCGAGCGCCACACGGGAAGCATACGCCACCGTATTGTCAGTGGTGGTCGCAGAAACTGCAAGCTGTGTGGAAGGTCCAACACACACTGGCGAATTATTTTCGCGGGCATCAGGGGCAGTTGAGGCACCTCCGCAAATAAGGAGGAAATAGTTTTCTCCGTTGGTATCGTCTCCCACTGCTGTCCACCAGGTCGAGGTGCCCACATTGGTGGGTGTTGCGGTCGAGGATGGGAATAGCTCCTGTGCATCGGTAGCCCAGTTGGGTGGCGTATTGAGCACAAACACCGATGTAGTTGCACGATCGTTACCAGCAACCACCTCATCCACTTTGGTACCCACGTTGAACATAGTGGCAATAAGGAAAAGCGCCACAAAGGAGAGTAATGTGGTTATAGCAATATGCCCTGCTTCTCGCGTGACGTGCGAAGACATGGATATAGTAAGTATACCCCGTACCCTACTCCGCAAAGAGCATAACCCTGTGGATAAAGGGTTCGTACCCTACACCTCCTCGCATCAACTATACGCTTTCAAGGTACCTGGTCTCTTTAAAAACGGGGGTACTATTTGTACCGCATCGCGTCGAGCGGGTTGAGACCTGCGGCGCGGCGCGCGGGAAAGACCCCTGTCAGGAAGCCAACCACCGCTGAGAATGTGGCAATGAAGAGGATGAACGGGAGGGGATACGCGAAGAGCGAGACGGACTTTCCGCCAAAGCTCGATGCGGCGACATTCACCATGGTGTTGAGGGCAAAACCGATACCCACCCCTATCGAAATACCCACGCACCCTCCCAAAAACCCCACGATAACCGCCTCGGACACGAAGAGTATTTTGATGTCTTGGCTTGACGCTCCAAGTGTGCGCATGATGCCAATCTCTCCCGTACGTTCAAGAAGGGTGACGGTCATGGTGTTGAACATACCGATGGCGGAAACTACAAGCGCGATACCGCCAAACACCGCAAGTACCGCTTGAATACCCTGGAAGATTTTGTTTGCTTGATCAACCGTTTTTGAGAGCGCAGTCACCCCAAACCCCTTCTCCACAATTGCGGCGGTCACCGCTTCAAGGTCGCCCGTCGTCTCAACACGCACCTGCACCTTCTCATACTCTTTGATATCCACAAGCGCAGAGAGTTCGTCGAGCAGTATCGTAGCGGTGGGTCTGCTCTCCTCGTTGGTAATACCAACAATGGTGAACTTTTTTTTCACCTCTGATTCAATAGTTTCTTTGCTTCCCTCTTTTGGTATGAAAATTCGGAAAGACACCTGCTTACCGAGTGCCTCCTCAGGATTTTCCACTCCAAAAAGCTTCAGCATAGCTTTGGAGAGGAGCACATTGTTTTTGTCGTCGGCAAGTGTTTTGTCCTCAAAAAGTCGCCCTGCAACCGCTTTCGCTCCTGTGTAGCGAAAAAAGGGAGGATTTGCGCCACTTAGAAAAGTATTGCCAGTTAATCCCTCGTAGGTTATGAGTGCGGCAAAGCTTGCCGTGGGTGCCACATCCTTTACTCTTGGTATATCAAGGAGCTCTTGAGCGGTCGAAGGATTGAGCACCACGGAGCGTGCGGGGGGGTTGTTGACGTTGAGGGAGAGAAGTGTCTCTCCGAGAATGATTTGTTCGAGGATGATGTTCTGAAGCCCAAACCCGAGACCCACGAGGGTGACGACCGCGCCCGTTCCCACACCCATACCTAAAATGGTGAGCCATGTACGAGCGGGATTCGTTTTGAACATTCTGGTCGAAAGTTTGGCGATGTCTTGTGCGCGCATAAAAGTGTAGGTAGTGCGTAGTACGTGGAGTGTGTTTGACTATCAGAACGCTCTTACGATTGTAGCATGTACGTTTTTTTAATTTCTAATTCCCAATTTCTAATTATCAACCAGTGTGTCGGATTGTACCTTTTAGAAGTTGGACATTAGACATTGGAAATTATTTACTTCCCTCCTCTATGTAAGAGCTTACTAAGCTTGTAAAGAAGGCCCTTATCCATCTCTTCAAACTTCTTCGCCTGTTGTGCGTGCAAATTTGTTGCGTCCGGTCGCGCTTCTTGGTGCTGGGAGAAGTGTGATACACCTTGCGCAATGAGCTTCTCAAGGTAGCGTGAGAGATCGGCCGCCATGTAGATATCAAAGCCCCCACCCCCCTCATCCGCCGTGAGACGAAGCTGGCGATGGAACTCTTCACGACTGATGTAGCCATACACCCGTGCTTCCACTGATTTGGTGAGTCGCTCCAAGAGTCGCGAGTCTGGCTCAACTTTATACTCTTCGAGCACATATGCCTGTATACCCTTTACGAGATCGAGCTTGGCAAGGTCAACTGTCTCCGATCCATGGTGCTCACGTCTAAAACGTACAACGTCTTTCGATTGCTCAAGTACTTGGTAAATTTTGCGCGCCATGTCAGAGGCCTGCTTGGGCTTAATACCCACGCCGCCTTTTTCAAAATCAGTTCGTAAAATGGTAACAAACTGTTCCTCGCCAAGTACTCCTCCTATTACATGTTGAATCATCTTTTCAAGCCGGACGATTTGGTCAAAGGAAAGGTTTTGTGTGAGGAAATTGACGATACTCTTCACACGAAGCTGGTCAGGAGAATCATATGGGTAAATGCGCGCCAATTGCTCGATTTCGGTCACGATGGTCTCACCCGGGCGCACCTTCATGATCTGCCGTTTTTCTGGGTTAACAACGATACGATCCACGTTGCCATAATTGAGATAGAACACACGATGCGCGTAGGGCAAATACTTCGCATCATGCGTGACAAGAAGTACGGTTTTTTTGTCACGCATATTTATCTCCTCAAGTGTATTCATAACTGCTTCTGCGGAAACAGCGTCAAGGTTGCCAACCGGCTCGTCGGCAATGAGTATCTCCGGGTCGTTCACAAGTGAGCGGGCGACCGACACCCTCTGCTGTTGACCTCCCGAGAGGAGCGCGGGCCGTTTGTGTGCCACGTGCGCAATGCCGAACCGCTCCAAGAGCTGCATCGCACTTTTCTCGCGCACCATAGGGGGCTGACCGGCAAAAATGAGCGGCAACTGCACATTGTCGAGCACGGTAAGCGATGGAATGAGGTTGAACTGTTGGTACATGATACCCATAGTCTTCCTCTGGTACATCACGAGCTCCATAGGACTATAGTCGTACACACTATCCCCCTTCACAATCACCTTGCCAGAGGTCGGCGCGAGCACGCCGAAAATCGAGTAGAGGAGTGTGGACTTCCCACACCCCGAAGGACCGAAGAAAATGATGTACTCGCGGGCCGCAATCTCGATATTGACGTTCTGCAACGCCTTAAACTCGTTGCTCTTGCCCGCATTGTACGTTACGTCGACGTTCTGTGTGGTGATGATGCTCCTCATGGTGTTGCAGGTACCTTGGTCGTCATATACAGTTCATCCTTATTTTCCGACATTTTTCACCCAACCGAACGTGCCTTGGAAGTTCTCGAGAATGATGTCGATGATGCTCTTCTCCTTTTCGGGGGTGAAGAGCACGAAGTCCTCAGTACGCGATTTGTTACCAGATCTATCCTCACAGGCAATCCAGAACTTATACACTGTCGAAGGCAAAAACTCGGTGAGCACCTTCACATGGTCGGTAGTGGGAAGATCTTCCTTGGGAAGATCGCGCGCCGACTCCGCGGTTGCGAGCCCCTCGCTGTACGAGAGGGTGCAGAATGCGGCCTCGTCAGTGCCCCACGAGAGGATGGTCTGTATGCGGGTTTCAGCGCCGGGAAACAGCGTGGACTCGTTGGTAACACGGCTTATGAGCGGTGGCTCGACGTCGCGCACCGTAGTGAAGGTGATGGGTTCGCTCTCAACAGCCTCCCCCGCTTCATTCTCCGCCTTCACAATAGCAACGTACGTGGCACCCAAGGTGAGGTCGGTGAGCCGCACAAGTTGAGTCGTCAAAAACTCAGGACTTCCTTCTGAACGTATTTCTCCACTCGCAGTATTGGTGTACTCGACCGCGCCCGCCGCGGGTATGTCGGTGGACCACGCGAAGGTCGCTGAATCTTCTTCGATTTTAATGATCTGTACGTCCTCAAGGGTGGGGAGTGGAGATTTGGTACGGAACGTGTCATCACTGCTCTCGCCGGAGAGACCGTATGGATCGGAACTCACAACCTTGAAGTGGTACACTGTCGAGGGCTGGAGACCTGTGAGCCTTACTTCGTGACTTTGGGTACTTACTGTTGGATCACCAACCGTCTGACTGTAGCTCTGTGTCGCGAGGTACGACGCTTCACTGCCATAGGAGACGGCGGAATTTGCCTCGCGACTTGTCGCCCATATCACGGTCGCTTCTGTCGCCTCAATGTTGATGACACGCGGAAGACCTATGACCGCAGGCGGTCGCAGGAGATCCTCTGCACGTTCCGTCACCCCCTGCTGTACGAGCTCCAGTGCATCCGGGTCTGTTATGCGCGACACGATGTCCTGCGCCTGTCCGACGAGTGTTTTTTGCTCAACCGATTCTACCTTCTCGATGTCTTTAATCTCCTCAAATCCCGGCGTTGTAAACACAAAGTCGCCCGATACCGCTTGGTTTCCGAGCTCATCCACTGAAGAAACACGAAAGTGATATATGGTCGACGCGTCGAGATCCTCAAGTGTCACGGTGTGCTGTTCTTTGTCGGTTCCCGGCTCACGCGCCACGCCATAGTGGGGCTGTTTGCCATAATTTACTTGGCTGTCACTCGCTTTGTCAGTGGTCCACACAATCGTCGCGGTGTCTTTCGTGGTCGAAGCAATGCGTACGCCCGTTATTTGCGGAGGGTCGTCTGCAAGGAGCACGCGCCCGCCGACCGCAAGCGCAACAAGTACGCTCACCACAACCGGCACTCCGTACATGACAAGAAGGCGCATGGAGAAACGCGTACGCATAGGTACGCACACAATCCCTCGTGGGATACCAACAGTATACCGCATGCATCCACACGTCACTCGCTCTGTCCACAGCATCCACGTGCCAAATCGTGTACAATACCTGACGTTGTACACTTTTCATGAAGCGCACACACTTAATCACGCCTGACCGCATACGGGTCAAACGTTCGTTTTCCGGACTCGGCATATTCGCGCACGACACCATACGGCGAGGCGAGTACCTCGAGTATACGGGTGAGCTTATCAGTCACGAGGAGGCGGATCGTCGAGGTGGAAAGTATCTCTTCGAGATAAACAGCAAAGTGACAGTGGACGGCAAGGGGCGCGATAATCTCGCACGATACGTCAACCACTCATGCAAGCCGAACTGCGAGTCTGACACACGAGGTACACATATATATATTGTGGCACTGCGCACGATACAACCCGGCGAGGAGCTCACGTATGATTACGGCAAGGAGTATGTTGATGAGTTCATAAAACCCCGCGGATGCAAGTGCCCGCACTGTGTGCGTTACGTAAGAAGAGCTCCCGAGTCAGCGAGTACCAGAAAAACTAAAAAGCGCGATCAACAAACGCTTGATATGTATCGTTGCGGCGCGTGGCAAGACTCGCGAGCTCGTCAAAGTGACGCGTAAGCTGGTCAAACCGAGCTTCCGCATCACTCGTCGTTTCGTTTATTGAAATAACATGGTCATCAGTCAAAATCCCCTCATCTTGCTCTACTTGTGTAAGGATACTCCGTGTCTGATCATTCGCGCCTCGTAAATCAGCAAGTGTACGTTCTAGAAGCTCTGTGTGTGCGGACATAAGGTCGACAAGCGCTCTTGCATGTGCCCGTGTAGATTGCGAAGAAAATTCCTCCGTCGCACGACCCACATCGTCAATCGCCCCACGCACATGCCTTACACGTTCTTCCGCCGAGCGGAGCGATGTTTCAATCATTGCAAGGTGATGCAAAGCTTCCTTGGTTTTCATGAGCCGCACATCAGGTTCCAACTGTTCGATGAGAATAGAAGAAAAAAGCACGAACAGTGCTTGTCTATCTTGACTGCCTGAGCCACTTGTCGAGTGTATAAGTGCTTCCATCTCAGTACTCTCTTCGTAATAGGTCGCATATGCATCAATAAATGCAAGTTTTTCTCCTCCCTCTATAGAAAATCCCCCAAAGTACCAATACACACCACCACATACCCCAACAAGGGCGAGTAGCAATCCTATGAGCGTAGTACGCATACAATATATATGTTTATATCCTTAGAAATCATTATGTACCCACCGGGTAGAAAATATTCAGCCCCTCATACGCGGCTCCTGCGGTGTTCAGAGGTACGTAAATACCCCAATAGATATTGCCTGTGATGGGGGTAGAGCTACTGGTTGGCTTCACGAGTGTCATACCGAGTGGCTCTTGTACACCTGTAAGGGTTTGACAGATAGAGCATCCGGAATAGGTGAATGTGCTACTTGCATATTTTTGATTTCCCACGGGAATAGTACTTGCTTCCGCAGTAAGATCACTTCCGGCAACCTCGATTGCAACCTCATCATTACCAGTGTTACGGATGGTGGAGGTGGAGTTTGTGGTGCCAGTATCGTCACCAACGCCAAGTGTGCCGTAGTCAAGTGCGCTAGTAGTCAGAGAAAGCGCCCAGAGCGTAAACATATCCCTACCCTGCGATGTCGATGACGCACTATTCCCACCAGAATCGATAATTGATATTCGCGAAAGCCACTCTTCAGCCGCATATGTACCAGAATCGGTAGGTTCCGCAAAGAACTGCACATCTGCCCGACATGAAAGAAGACAGCTCGCCCCCGAACAACTTGCGAAAACACACGAGCTCGTCGCTATCTGGTAGCAATTATTGTCATCTGGCACACATGAAAAACCAACCCCAGAACGGTATAAAGTAGATGTCGCACTTACAATATCACCATACCCATTTAGGTCTGAAACAGTGCCGGTGGCGTAGATGGTTGTTGTTGCCCCTTCAATAAGGGCGATATGACTTCCACCATTTAAGATCCAACTATCGACCGATGGGAAGTAGTTTGCAGTCACCTCGGCAATCTTTGCATATGAGTCAAGTTCACTCCCTCCATCGGTAACTCGTAGACAGTACGCATTTTCATCCGCAGTTTCAGTCACACGGATTGCGTACTCAATCTCTGTCATAGTGTTCTGATTGAGCGTCATTGCGGGCGTTTCGTTGTCAGGACTCTCAATGAGGTACCCAGAGGTCATCGGCAAAAATGTGGTCGTGTCGAGAAGTTGTTGGGTAGGATCTTGATCAACAAATTGGGTTGAGGTCACCATACACACATCAGAAACACCACACGATGCAACGTTTGGTACGTCGTTATACACACCCGTTGGCACCGACC
Source organism: uncultured Candidatus Saccharibacteria bacterium (assembly GCA_964383505.1). Classification (GTDB taxonomy): domain Bacteria; phylum Patescibacteriota; class Minisyncoccia; order Phycocordibacterales; family UBA12088; genus CAYLHB01. Next base: position 23,939 of record CAYLHB010000003.1, on the reverse strand, counting down.
CACACGTGCCATACCCAGTTTTTGGTGCATACTGGAGACGAAACGTTTGATCACTAATCTGGGGACCGGAGTTTTCCACCGTGAAGCGCACACGAAAACTAACACCGAGATCTATAGTGGTGGATGTGTTCTGTGCTGCTTTCCATGTTGCACCGCCATTTTCCTGTTCGAGTCCGAATGACACACTCGGCTCACTCGCCGCATAGGGGCGCACTATGTACGCGTCCCATCCCCCCGACTGGTACCAGAACGAAAAGCCACTCCCTCCCGTTGAGTAGCTCGTATCTGAAGCAGAGAGGGTCGCAAAGGTTGCGCCCGTACTGTCATACACGACCACAGTAATGGATCCGCCTGAGAGCCAGTCCACCTCCACTTCATACCATCCAGTGGAGAAGGTAACGGCTTCCGAATCAAGCGTCGAGCCGGAGCCGTTGTTACTCGACACGTTCTCCGCGAGCACCACCTGTTCGCTCGGGTACTGGTCAAGGCACACCGCGTAGTTTTGATTGTTCGTTCCCGGCGACTGCACCGCAAAGAGAGTGCAGGGCTCATCATCTTTCGTAGCATCAACATACTCAAACCACCTAAGCGTACTCCCCTGCCCGAATGTGGAAGAGGTTTGGAATATGCCGTCCGTTGTCTGGCTCTCAACCGACCCCGCATCCGCCCCGAGACCATAACTTCCTTCATAGGCCATAGTGCCGAGCGTATCAAAGAACGATGTATCTCCCGAGTATTCGGAAATATTGTTGTCCTCAAAATCATCAAAGAAGGTAAATACACTGGAACCATTCGCTCCACTCACGGCAAACGCATTTCCATAGTACATGAAAATAGTTGCTGAACCAGATGCGGGGAGCGATGGAATCTTCACCCATATGGTTGCGGTCGCACTTGTGGTAAACGACTCGATCCAATAAGGTATCGAGGTGGTACCGGTGCTGTCAGTGAAACGAAGATCGGAGAAATCACCAAGCATATCGCCGTCGTAGGTGACGTCAAAGCGCACCGCGTAATTTGTGAGAGTGGATGCATTTGGATTCGTAATCGTCATTCGCTTTCGTTTACTCCAATCGAGGTCATACCACTCGCTATTCGGCGCACCTCCATTACCATCGTCATTTCGTATACGGTACTGGGTCTGTGTTACTTCGAGACATACGCTGTCATCCCAGTGAATGGAGCCACAGAAATCAATACCATCATCATCGTATGCCTCACCTGCAAGGTTGCCGTAGTGTCCCGTTATGTCCCAGAAATTGCTTGTGGTACCCACACGGGCGATATTGGTACCGGTGATAACGCTTGAAGTCGCAAATACGATTCCTGTCACCGTCTTAGTTGGGTTTTGATTGATGGTGGTCGAAGCAAGTGAGATGAGCACCCCTCCCGAGAGTGCAAGCTCGAAATCGCCATAATCAAGTGAGGAAATAGTGGGTGTACCAGTAAACACAAGGCCATTTCGATCAATGTTTCTAAACTGATAATAGGTGAAGTTTACACTGCCGGCAGACACCGAGAACCCATACCCTCCGACACCTCCAATGACATCAACAGTCGTGGTCGCGCTGGCAGTCCCCACCATCGAGAGCGACCCCCCCGCAATGGTCACACTCGAGCTCGATGCAACGCGCACATCCACTTGTCGTGACCCTCCACCAAGCGCAGTCCCGTCAAAGTCGGTCGCATAGCTCCAGTAGTCGGTGCCACTCATTTTTTGGTACGCTCCGTAGATATAAAGATCGCCTGATACCCCCGCATGATCCATCGAATAGAGAGAACCGGTTGGATGAACCGAAGTCACGAGTGACGAAGAGTCCCAGCTACGAATGTTCGTGTTTGCGCCCACTGTTGTAGTAGCGTACTGGTCTCCTCCTTCACTCTTGGTGTTCAAAGTATAGCTCGTACCCGATGCGTTAAGGTAGAGCGTCGAGTTGGTCCAGTCGGTCGCAGCCCCGCCCACGCGGTTCTCAAACACCCCGCCCACTTCCAAGACCGTGCTCGTGGCCATGGTGAAGCTCGTGGCACTGCGGAGTCGAAACGCACCCGAGGTGGTCGCACTCCCGACCACCGTCCATCCACCACCCGAGCCTAGCACCACGACATTTGAGAAGAGCGACGTACCGGGGTTTACCGTCTTTCCTGTCGAGGTGGCGAAGAGCGAGAGCGTGCCCGCATTTGCATTGAAGACGGCACTGTTTTCAAACGACCCACCGACCCCGAAGGTGCCCGAAGGTGCGGTGAGCGCACCTGCAAGAATGCGCACGTCGCCCGTTGAGGTCGAGTTGGTGTCGGCAAAACTCCACGAGCCCGCACCCGCAACGGTGAGATGCTTAAGTGCGGAGGTGCCCGTGCGGATGGACTGGAGCGCGAGCGTTCCGTAGAGGCGAAGCTCGCCTGCATGTGTGAAGGACCCGCCGGTATTTGTGAACGACTCCGCGACCGCGAGCGTGCCGGTGGGCATGACCACCGACCCCGCGGTAATCTGTACCGACCCTGTTGAGGTTGCGTGCGTGTCAGTCATGGTCCACCCACCGCCCGAACCGCTAAAGAGGAGTGGACCCACATCGGTGCCGTTAAACGAGACCGTTTTACCCGTAGCCGTTGCGATAAACTTCAAGGTGGTCGAAGCGGCCACGAACGTGTCTGATGTTGTGAGCGAACCTCCTACTGCGAGGGTCGAACTCCCGACCTCCACCGTGCCTGCGGAAATCGTCATATTGTTCGTGCTCGTCGCATCCCTATCCGCAAACACCCACCCACCCCCGATCCCATTGAAGGTGAGGTTGTAGAACGCGGAGCGATCGGGACTTACGGTCTTCCCCGTGCTCGTTGCAGTGAATACGACCGTGGAGAGGCCAGCGGTAAACGTGCTCGAGGTGCCGGTGAGCCAAGAACCCCCCACGGTAAACGTCTCCGCGACAGTCGAGGAAGCGGAGAGTACCGCATTCTCTTGAAGCGCGAGTGTCCCGTCCCATGCGGAGCCGGAACCCGAGTTGAGGGTAATGTTTCCATCCGGCTTGAAGGTTTTTCCGCTCCACACGATGAGTTTAGTGTTACTCGGGAGCGTGAGCGTGTTGGGAGCTCCTGTGTCCGCATCAAACGGTATCACGGGGTTTTGGTCGCTGTCGTAGATGGCGAGGCGCGCTATCGTGTTGGGGTCGGTATCCTCGTGGCGTACGACGACACGATTCTCATAGAGGTGCATGTCGCCTATGGTGCTCACCGGGTCCACGGTTACAGTGGCCGCGCGCGCGGTAGATGAGGCAGAGTACACCATAATAGCATCGTCAGTGGAGAACCCCACGCCGGTAAACTCATAGTACCCCGATTCGTCACAGCTTGTGGTTTGTAATGAGCCACCAGCCACACGAAGCTCGATAACCTGCGTGGTGTCGTCACACGCGAGCGAGACAGTGCCCGCTTCGTCGCTGTAGAAGTTACCGGAGACCGTGATGAGGTTGTTACTATTTTCCCACACGAGCATACCCGGGTCGCCGAGCGGGTCATCGTCGTACCCCTCCCCGTAGAGGTTCCCGAGCGCAGGGGTGAAGCGCCACGAGGTTGCCGAGAAGCCGGTCGCCTTCACGTTCGCGCCACCGGTGACGCCCGTTGAGGTGGCAAAGCGGATACGGTACCACGTCTTCACCGGATTGGCATTGAGCGCGCTTGCACTGACCGTTATCATCTGGCCGTTGTTCACGTTGCGTTCAAAATCGCCGTCGGAGAGCTCGCTTATGGTGGGCGAGCCACTTATCGAGAGCCCGCTTGCGCCAACATTGCGCACCGTGTAGTACTGCGCGGAGAACGTCCCGCCCGACACCGCAAGCGCGTAGGTGCCCGAGCCTTGGTTTGTGAGCGTGGTCGATGCGGTGGCGCTCCCCAGTATGGTGAGCGATCCGCCCGAGAGCGTGGTGGTGGCATTTTCCGCAAAGCGCACCGTGACCGCACGAGGTGTCGTGGTGGAAATATCTGTGCCGTCGAAATCGGTGCCCCAGCTCCAATAGTCGGCGCCGGAGCTTCGCACGTAGTCACCAAATATGTAGAGCTCACCGTCTCCCTCGGCATGGTCCATCGAGTAGAGCGAACCGGTGGGGTGTACGGTGTAGGACGTCGCGGAGCTCTTCCACATGCGGATGTCGGTGTTGCTCCCAATCTCGAGCACCCCGTACGTATCACCCTCGCCCGTCTTGGTGTTGATGGTGTAGTTGGTTCCGCTTGAGAGGGCGAGAGTCGAGCCGGCCCACTCGGTTGCGGTTCCTCCCACACTGTTAGTAAACGCACCCTGCACCTTGAGCGTCGTGCCGCTCGTTTGTGTGTAGCTTGTAAGCGAGCTGAGGGTAAAGTTGCCGGTCGTCGTGGCGCTCCCAAAGGTCCACCCACCCCCGCTCCCGTTTACAGTCACGTGATGGAACGACGAGTTGCCCGCACTCACCACCTCGCCTGTGTCGGTTGAGTTGAAGAGCACCCCGCCACTATTGCTTGTAAACGTGCCTTGGTTTACGTACGAACCGCCGATGCGCAGGTCGTTGAGGTTGCTCGCGCTGTACGTGGCGTTCGCATTGATGCGCACGTTCCCTGTCACCGTGATGAGCGGGTCGCTCGTGTTCACCTGTGCGGTGACCGCATTCGTTCCATCCCCCACGGTAAGCGAAGAGGCGGAGAGGTTTCCCGCCGAGAAGGTGTAGACGGGCGAGCCTGCGCCGGAAGCCGCAGTGACGAGATTGTGGTAGGTGAGCGCAGGTACCGTCATCGCGCTCGTTCCGGCAAACGTGGTCGTTGAGGTCTGCGCAACGAAGGTTCCGCTCACGGTAAGGCTCGGGCTCGCCCCCTTCAAAATCCAGTTGACCGACCCCGCCTCAAGCCGATGTGCACTCGCTACGGTGAGTGTACCGTTCACCGTCACATTGCCCGCTCCACTCTTGGTGGTGGTGCCTGCGGAACCATTCCCGAGCGTGAGCGCATTGAATGACCAGTCGCTCGCCCCGCCGAAGGCGCCGCTCGTTTGTACCGTCGCAATGCCGCCGGTGAGTGCCACCATCCCGTCGCCCGTGAGGGTTCCTCCCACAGTGAAGTTGAGCGTGCCTATGAGCGTGCCAGCCGTCATGAGTGCATCACCCAACACGGTGGTGTTCGCCTGCAGGTTCCATGTCGCCCCCGCACCACTAAACACCACGTCATTGAAGGATGAGCGCGGGAGGAGGTTGCGCGTCGCCGAGGTGGTGGCGGTAAAGATGACGGTGGAGTTGGCAGCATTGAAGGTCGCGCCTGTATCCGCTTCCCAGTGGCCCGCGACACGCACCTCTTCGCTCCCCGTCATGGTGAGCGTTGCACCATCATCGAGGCGAAGCGACCCATCGTAGCTGGTGCCGAGTGCGTTACCGTTAAGCGTCACATTCCCGCCCGGCTCGAACGTCTTTCCCGCCCACACGAAGAGAGTGGAGCTCGCACGAAGTGTGAGGTCACCCGCCTCTGCATCAAACGGAATGTCGGCATCTTGGTCGAGGTCAAAGTGGACCATGCGCGCAATGGTGAGCGGGTCCACGTCTTCATGGCGCACGATAACGCGGTGCTGGTAGATATCGAAGTCGGTCACATCACTCTGCGGGGTGCGCGAGACGGTCGCTCCACTTGAGGTGGCAATGCCGTCTATGTACGCAACCATGTCGACGTCGCCGGAAAACGGCACATCATTTACGAGGTAGGCACCCGTTGCGGGGGTGCAGGTGGCGTTGTAGGTAACGGAATCCACCACAAGTGTAATTGCGAGCGTGGAACCGTCGCAGAAGTTTGGTGCACCACCAGAGCCCTCGCCTGCATACACGGTGCCGCCGATATCAATCGTGAAGCCCGAATCGTCCCACCGTACCGCACCTGGATCAACGATTGGGTCATTGTCGTAGCTCTCGCCATCGAACCCTCCGTAGTGCTCTCTGAACCACCAGTACGAGGTTGGTGTTCCATCAACCGATACGTTGCTTCCTGTGAGCGCGCTACTCGAGGTGGCAAAGGACACCCGGTACGGTTGGTACTCATCGTTCGCGTCGATGACACTTGAGCTCGCGGAAATGAGCGAGCCACCTGTCACCCCGAGTGTGAAGCCGCCATCGGAAAGCGAGGAAATCGTGGGCGAACCGGAGAATGCAAGTCCAAGTGCATCGAGATTGGCAAAGGTATAGTACTGTGCGGTAAACGTGCCCCCTGCCACACGCACACCGTATGTGTCGGTGCCGTAGTGGTCAATCGAAGTCGAAGCCGTCGAACTTCCCACTATGGAGAGGGAACCGCCAGTAAGCGTCACACGCGAGGAGGTCGCAATACGCACCTGTACCGGTCGCGAAGTTCCTCCAAGCGCCGCGCCGTCAAAATCGATCGCATAGTCCCAGTAGTCAGCGCCACTTGCACGCACATAGTCACCAAATATATAGAGTGCCCCATCCACACTTCCATGATCTTGGCTGTAAAGCGAACCGGTTGCATTCACTTCGTAGCGCGTAGCATCCGAGAGCCACATACGAATATCGGTATTCGCTCCGACACGCAAAGCACCATAGCTCTCGGGTGTACCTGATTTACTCCCCACCGTGTAGCTCGTGCCCGAGGTGAGTGCGAGGGTTGAATCCGTCCACGTCGTAGCAGAAGGAATACTGTTGGTAAAGGTGCCTGCAACCGCAAGTGTCACCCCGGGAGACACCGTAAAGCTCGACGCGGCAGTCAAAGTGAAGTTCCCCGTCGAAGTGGCGTTGCCGGTCACTGTCCAGCTTCCCGAGCCGTCATTTACAGTAACAACCGCAAAACTTGAGGTTGCACCCGGATCAATGGTTTTACTTCCCGCACCATTGAAAAGCACCGTGCCACTGTTTGCGAGAAATGTACCGGTTGAAGTGGCAACGAACGAACCTCCCACCGTGAATGTTCCCGAGGGGAGCGTGGTCGTACCGCGCTCAAAGTACACCGATTGGCTTGCGGTTACGTTACTGTCATAAAAACTCCACGACCCAAGCCCCGCGAACGTGATGTTGGCAAGCGATGAGCCACCGACACGTACCTGTTCTATGCCATCCCCATACATGCGGAGCGTGCCACTCCCCGCTGTCACATTACCCCCTTGGTTTAGGAATGACGTACCTACCGCGAGCGTCGTGGGGAGCACAAGTGTTCCGTTTCGGATACGCACGGCACCGCTTGTGGTCGCATGCGTGTCAATCCACGAGAATGAACCGGAGCTATTGGTGGTGAGGTCATAGAGGTCGTATCCGTTTTGACGAATCGTCTTACTCCCTGTACCTATAAGCTCAAGCACCCCATTGTTGTGCATGAATGAACCACCGTTTGTGTCGAAATTGCCGGCTACAGTCGTCGTGCCAATGGCGAGCGTGAGCGTACCTGTCGCGATAGTGAGGTTCCCACCAAACGTCACCGTAGGCGTATTGAAGTACCAGTTGCCACCCACACCAACAAAGGTTGCTCCGTAGAACGACGAGGCACCCGGATTGATGGCAATGCCTGTGGTCGTCGCGGCAAAAAAGACGGTACCTGCGCGCGCGGAGAGCGAGCCGGTATTCGTAAACGATTCGTAGAGCGTGAACGCGTAGTTATTGGAAGACACATCAAACGTCGACGTGGGGTCTATCCACAATGAGGTGGTTGAAGCGGTGCTATTGAGGCGCACCGTTTTACTCGACCCACCGATACGCACTCTCCCTAAGTCCTGCTTAGCTGTAGTTCCGTCAGTCCATGTGGAAACACCAGTCCCATCGAATGTGGTGGTCGCCATGCCTTTCTGCCATACTCCGTTTGCACCCACGGTAAGATTTCCAGCGAGCGAAACGGACGACGCACCTGTGGCGAGTGTCCCATAGGAAAGGGTGAGATTACCATCAACATCAAATGTTCCCATCAAGTTCCACGTAGCGACCCCACTCCCCTGACCGAGCGTCACCGTATTCCATGTATGCACTGACGCACCCGAGGAATCGATAGTCTCAGTCGTTGAAGTGGCAGTAAAAATAACTGACGAGTCACCTGCAATGAAGGTGCCGTTATTATCCCATGAACCAGAGACATAGAAGGTGTTGCTGTCGGCTGTGAAGGTGCCGTTCACCTCAACATGCCGCACATAGAGAGTACCAGAGTTCGCGCTGTCGGGCCGATACGTGTTCCCGTTCTTTACATAGAGCTCGCTCTCAAAGCAAGTTCCAGACGCTGGTGCACACACATAGAGATCGTTCCCCGTATCCACATCGAAGAACACGTCTTCGTCCCCACTCACAGAGTAATCGTAGAGCGCAAGCTCGGTGTTGGTGGTGGTAGTTGCGTCATCAGAACCAAGTGAGAGGTGCCGCTCAAAGAGCGTAAAGCCGGTCATGTCTCCCACCCCATCATACTTACTCACCGCGACCGCCTCGTTCTCGTCTCCCGCTCCATCAACAAATACCGTCACTACATCCCCGGGGAATGTGGTGACATTCGCTATGCTCCATACACCCCCCGATATTGTGCCTGTCTTGCCGCTCTGGAGTGTGCTATTCACCGCCACTGCAACGATCCCAGAGGTCACGTTGGTACTTTGATCATATGCCTGTGCGGTACCCGATAAAGTAATTCCTTCGCTCCATGTCACCGTCCAGTCATTGAGTGTGGGGCAATCTCCCGCACTACATGTCAGGTTCGCAATAAGACGAATTTGGTTGTATGTGGTGTAGGTGAGTGCACCCAAATCCACAGGACCTGATGAAGTTCCCGCCGAGTTATACGGGAGCACTGCGTCCGGCACGAGCTCCCAAGAACTACTCGCAGTCGAGTAGTACTCGACTTGGTAACGGATATCCGAGGTGCCAGGTGTGGTATCGTTCCATGAGAATGATCCCCACTTGGGACCGCTCCCGTCATCAAAATCAATAGCGGAAGAAACAACGGTACCACTCTCAAACACGGGGTAACGTCGCGCCACAATCGAGAGGGGCTCCGTGCGTGTAGGTTGGGTGTTCGCGTTGGCCTCTATCGCCTGGCGTACTGACCACTGACTACCGTTCCAGTAGGAGAAATCGTAGCGATCGTTATCGTCATCAAAAAAGACCCCAAGAAGAAGCCCATCTCCCGTACGCTCCAAAAATGCCGTGACTGATTCGCCGATGGTGGAGAGGTTCTGTGCGGCAGTAAGCGGAGTCACTCGATCAAGAACACTGTATTGCTCTGTGAGTACCCCTCCCGTATTGTCACCCCATACCATCATGACGTACCCATCCCTCCCCGTCGTAGTCTCGTACGCAGAGTGTGCAACATTGGTATACTCGGCTGGACTATCCTGCTCAATCTCGGTTCCTACAATGCCAAACGTGTTGGTGGAACCATCCCATTCCACGTAGCTTATGTCCGAATCTTCATCAATGTAGGTGAGCATCATGCGATCAGTCCCTTGATCACGCGAAAACTGTACCTTATTGAGGTCGTTCCCTATCGCAACTGTGGAGGAACCTACCCATGAGCCTGCGGTGTACCTGTTGTACACGAGCACATTACTACTTCCTCCACCCACAACCGCCACCGCGTCGGTACCAGACTCCTCATACATAACTGTCATTGCCTCGTCGGTCTGGACGAGCGCGGAGCCAAACGTGGTTGAATCGTTCCACCCTCCCGCACCATCCCACACAATTGCCTCATAGTCAGTGGGTGTGTTTCCAACTGCCGCACGCGCGAGCACAATAATATCGTTACTGTCTGGATCCGCCGCGAGTTGAATCCACTCACAGTTTTGCGAGAACGTGAGATCAAGAGTCGAAGTGGCACTCCAGCTTGAGCCGGTCCAGGTACGATACCACGCATCCGTGCCGGCACACGCAACCACAAGCGCATCTCCGGAGAGACTCTCATACGCAACATCAAAACTTCGCCGTAATGAGGAAGGTGAAACGGGAACAATCTCCACAAGGTTACCCCACGAAGTGGTACTTCCCGTGTAGATTTGCGCCTTAACCGCTGTACCCGCTCCTCCCAATGTCCCCATAAGGTACTCATTACGCGTAGGCGCGGCGGCAACACGCACCCACTCGGCGCGGTCTCCAATGTTTGCGGCACTTCTCTCGCTCGTCCAGTTCGTACCATTCCATAACATATAGCGTGGTGTTTGTACGGTTCCTTCGGCGTAAGCAAACAGTGCCTCACGTATCGTCTCAGTCACTCGCACACTATTATTCCCATACACTTCTGTATCGGTGAGTGAATCGGAACGCCACTGGTCATCAGTGGTTTGAAACCACGTCGAAGCGACCACGGCAGTATCCACTGTAAAACTTCTCGCACTCGACCACGCGCTCCACGCATTTCCCCCCGGTGCAGGATCGCGCGCACGCACTCGCCACCAGTAAGTGGTACTGTTTATGAGCGCATCACTTTGCTGTACCGTGAATGATATCGTATCACCCTCAACAAACGGCGAGGTGTCAGTTGTTGATGCGGTGTTTGTAAAACCAGCATGCGCCCATGATTGCCGTGTGGTAGAGGCGGCAAAACTCGAGCTTGCCGACCATTGAAATTCATACTCAAGTGAATCACCCTGCGGGTCGCTCGAGACAAAAGTGAAGGTGGGGGTGGTGGTCGCCACTTTTTCATTGTCAAATGGGCCACGTAGGGTTGACTGTTCAACCGCGAGCCCCCAGCTTACAGTCCAGTTGTTGAGCCGGGGGCTTCCACTCACGTTGGTGAGTGATGCGGCCGGCCGTATCTCGTTGTACACAGTACGATCAAGACTTAGGAGCGATACCGGACCGGTATTAAAACCAGCCCCATTCCCTGGCAAATCGCTCTCCGGTATAAGACTCCACGAAGACCCATTCCAATACTCAACCCGCACACGGAGCGACCCGAACGTTTCATTTTCAGTCCATGAGAGCGACCCCCATGCATTACCAACCGTACCCCAATCGAAATCTATACCGGGGGCAGACGAGGTGCCGGTTAAGTTGGACGGGGTGAGCACAATATCGTCCGTTGAGGTTGCCTCAACATTCTCGTTGTCATTTTCCGCAAACTGCTCTTCAGTTGTTTGGTGCCATGTGGAAATAGTGGTACCTGTATCTATAGTTACGCTCCACGGAGAGGACCACGCGCTCCAGTCATTACTCCCGTTAGGATCACGCGCACGCACTCGCCACCAGTAAGTGGTACCGTTAGCGAGTGCGGAACTTGGCTTGAAACGCACACGCTGACCGGAGAAAAACGGACTTTTATCGGAAGGTGAAATGACGTTCTCAAACTCCGTCGTGTGATCTTGACTGTTCCTATCAAGTACAGGAGAACCAAACAGGTAATCATCGTCAACCTCGACCTCGTAGTGGAGATCGTCACCCTTTGTATCTTCCGCTACAAACTCAAACCACGGTGAAGTGGAAGCAACCTGCTCGTAAGTAAATGGCACGTTGTGAGTGGGTGTATCGGGTGCACTGTTGGTGATAAGTTGTGGGTACTGATCGTAAATATTGAGCAGTGTGCCATCATTTTTTCGCACCCTAAAACAGTAACTCGTCCCCGAGGTCGCATTGTTCTGAATGACAAAATCCCACTCACCTTCATCATTGGGAGAGAGTGTGTAGGGATTTACAGTTGTATCATTCTCCTCCTCGTAGGTACCCGATACATCAGTCGAAGAGAGTACTCGCGTTGGGAGCACCGTACCGTCTGCGACCGCTACATTGTTGTAACCACGCCAGGGTGTCGAGCTCCCTATTGCTCCCACATCACTCCAGGAAAGCGAGGGGTCGCACACCGACCCCTCCGCCCATTGGAGGGTAAATGCGGTTGAGGAACCGGAGAGCGCAACACTCTCATCGAGTATCGCGAGTCGCAAGCGCAATATCGCGGCGCTATTTGGCGCATAGCCGTTTGGAATCGGCTCGTCTTCAAGTAGGTTATCGCCGCCTTGAGGCCACGCATCAGTCGGCGTTAGGGCATTTGTGTTTGCAAACCACTTGAAATGCGTTTGCGTAAGGTAGGGCTGACGCTCCCACGAGATATTCCAATCATCGAGCGTAGGCGTTTGCGAGGTCTGGCTCGTGAGCGTTGCCTTGAGGCAAATCATGTTGTAGGTAGTGGTTGAGAGTCCGGAGAGATCAAGAGGACTTGAGGTTGCGACAAACCCCTCACTGTTTCCCGCGAGCACCCCGTCTGGCACGATAGTGGTGCATGCCGCGCCCGTGGTGGTCGCATAGTACACTTGAAGTAACACGTCTGTGTTCGCCGGCTCCGTGGTGCTCCACGTCACCTCGCCCCAAGTGGGCTTGTCGGGAACCGAATCAAAATCAATAGTGGGTGAGACGATGGTACCAATAGACTCTTGGTACCTCGTAGCCGCGAGCGCAAACGTTTCATTGTAGGGAGGCGCATCGTCGGCAACAACCGTCTCGAGCGTATCACGCGAACTCCACACACTCCCATTCCAGTAGGAAAAATCATACCGATCGTTTGTATCATCGCGAAAAATAGAGAGTATGTTGCCATTCCCAGTACGCACTGTCTCAACGTGCCATGAATCCTCAATAGAGCTTACGGACTGCTCTACGCCTGCATACGCAGAGCCCGTCCACGAACGATACCTACCGTTGGTAGTATCGCTGTATATCGTCATGAGGTAGCCGTCCCGTCCTGAGGTTGTTTCGTACTGACACGACACAAGACCCCCATGATCGTCAGTGCCACTCACCTTACCTCCCGCATCTACAGTGTCGTTTGTATCATACACATCCCATGTGTTAGCAGTACCATCCCAGTGTGCTATCTGAATTTGATTGTCTTCATTCACCAAACAAAGACCTAGTTTATTTGTTCCGACATCTGCCGTTAGTTCTCCCCATTCAAAGTCGTTTCTAATTGTGCGGTTTGTGTTTGTAGTCCAACCTTGCGTAACACTACTCCACCATGCAGACTGGAAACTCGCCGCAGTAGTATTCATCGCCACCACCACCGCCTCGGTACCCGCATCTTCCCATTCAACCGCCATACCCTCATAGTAGAATTCAGTTGTGTTTGCTCCGAATGTGTACTGATCACCCCATGTATCATTGCGCCACACCTGAGCCTCAAAATCGTACGTGGTATTTGAAGAAGATGCCTGTGCGAGGAGTATCACCTCATCACTCGTAGGACTATCCGCCATGCGTATCCACGTGCACTCGGCATTAAATTGGGTAGAGATAGAGCTCGTCGCACTCCATGTAGTACCGTTCCATATGAGGTACGAAGGTGTAGCATCACCATCGCACATTACCACAACCGCGTCACCGGACAACGATTCATACGCAACGTCAAACGACCTGTGTTCAACATTTGGGATAGTGGTGACGGGTTCGATGAGGTTGCCCCAAGAACCGCCGCTGTATACTTGAAGGTTTATATCGCCATTCACATCTTGCGTACCGAGAACGTACTCGTCACGAGTAGGCGCCGCCGCAAGACGTATCCACGCAATTTGCGCTCCCACATCCTGTGCCGAGAGCTCGCCCCCCCACGAGTCACCGTCCCATACTTGGTAGCGCGGTGTGGTGACCGACCCTTCAGCATAGGCGACTATCGCTCCCACTGGTGGCGTGGTCGCTATGCGCACACTTTCCGACCCATACGTCTCGGTGCCCGAGAGCGTGCCTGTATCAAACTGTGCGTCACCTGTCTGGAACCACGCCTTCGGGTCGGTGTTTGCGACATACGTGACGCTACGAACCTCGGACCACTCGCTGTAAATGTTTGAGCCCGTCACATCCTTCGCGCGCACCCTAAAGTAGTAGGTGGTACCAGTCGTGAGCGCCGATTGTATTGAGAAGCGTATGCGATTCCCCTCCGTAAACGGCGAGGTGTCTCCTCCGCTCGTGAGGTTCTCAAAGCAATTTGGAGAACACCCCGTCTCGTTGTCACTCGTACGGCTCCCCAAAGGCGAGGAGTCGAGATCAGCATCGTCATCCCACTCAAACTGGTACACGATGTCAGAGGTACCATCGGGGTCGGTGGCTGAAAACTCGAAGTAGGGAGTGGAGCTTCCCGTCTTTTCATTGTCAAAAGGAATATCGTAGAGCGTCGGCGGCTCGGGTGTGTAGTCAATAGGACGCCAGTACCCGACTTGCGTAAAGTTTGCATTCGTTGTGGCCGACACGTAGTTCTCAATAGTTGAGCTCGCGGAGTTATCGGTCGTCACATGCATACGTACCGGGTTTTGCCCCGCGGTACGCGCTTGGGCGAGTGCGATCGAACGCCCTAGCGATGATCCATTCGTGCGCACCCCGTGCTCGAGCGAGCTATTTGCGGTGCCGGTATTGCCCATAATGATTTCCGACACTGTGTACTTCCCCAACCCATACAGGTCGAGTGCGAGGTCCGTCCATACGGTTGCGCTTCCAGGCACCGTAAGTGTGTCGAGTGCATCCACGTAGCGCATACCTTCCGGTTCGGTGCTCCAGTACCCAACGAGCCAAAAGTCGTTTGATTGTCCATTACCCTGCTCATTAGCAGCGTAGGTCTCAATCCACGCATTGGTACCACTCGCCACCGCGTTGAGTGTAAGGGCGGTAATACCATTGTTGTTTGGGCGTGTAAGTGTAATGCGACGATCTACGGTTGAGCTTGCCGAGCGTGCGCCCGCAGAGTAATCGGCACCTGTGTTCCAGTTCCCCAACACCATCTCAACCACTTTACCGCTCGTCACACCATACGAGCTCAGTGGCATAGGTCCCCACTGCCCATTGGTATTCCCCGGATCAATCTGCTGGTTCAGTTCAACATAGGTGCCACTCGTCCAGTACCCAAGAAGGCGGAATGACACATCTACGTTGTCCGCATAGAGCTCAACCGATGAAGTGGCAGATACCTTGGTGGTGAGAGAGAGCGCGTTGTAGTTCGTGCCACTCGTACGACTGATACGGAAATAACGACTCAATGAAGACCCAGGCGCTCGCACTCCTCCGTAACGCGTTCCCCCTCCCGTGCGAAGTACCGCGATTTCAACCGCGGCATTTGCCGGCACTCCGTAGGAGGAGAGGTCGGTGATATTCCATGTGCTCGGGGTTGAAATAGAAAGCGACGCATTGAGTTCCACAAAGGAGCCAAGCGCGTCGGACGCGAGCTTCCATGTGCGCGCCTCCACGTATGGCAGGCCCACGCCTGCACGCACTTCCGCAGGACCGAGCTCATAGAGGTAGGGAGAGATGTCTGGTGCATCATACGTGTAGCGCAGTGTCGTGCGCTCTCCTTTTTTGAGCGAGACGGGCCACACGAGCCGTTTCGCCTTGCCGTACACCTTACTCTCCGCGCCTTCCGCCTCAAGCACCTTAAATCCAAGGGGAAGTGCCTCGACAAGCTCTCCCTCGAAATCTTCCGCCGCTTCAAGGGAGATCGTCATGGTGTAGGGCGCCTTGGGCCAAATACGCGTCGCACCTTTTCGCTTTAGAACAAACGGCACAGACTCCTCCACACGGAACAGATCCTCCATCTCGTGCACAAGCGACCCATCGTCGTTCACATGCGCAAGGTGGACCGCATAGCTTCCCACCCCCTTTGCGCGGTACTCCGCAAGGTAGTCCGGCTCATCGGTCACGTTGTTGGCACCGCACGTTCCTGTCGGTGCAACCGGCACACTCTCGCTCACCCCATCCGGGTCGGTCACGGTAAGCTCGAGTCGCGCGTCGCAAATGGTATCCCCCGTATCCGTGAGCGCGGCCATGTGGAACTCCACACGATCACTCGACAGGTAGGTTGCTTGCGGGGTGTTGAGTGCGAGCACACCCCAGTAGAAATCCACGAGGTCGGTAAACTCGTAGCTTCCCTCGCCAATCGTCACAAGGAGTGCGTAGCGACCGGGGATAAACGAGCGGTTGGGGCGATCGAGGTCGAGTTTCCACTCACGCTCGCCTGTATAGGTGATAGACACGGGAATGTCGAGTGGCTCTCCGCGCGGGTCTACCACCATGACCGAACGCACCTCGTAGGGTCGCTCACGAAAGAGCCCTCGGAAAAAATCAACCACGCGACTCCGTTGCGGTCGGTACGCGAGCGTGAAGGAAGGTTTTTGGCCGAGCGCAAAATCGCGAAGCGACGAGACGAGAGTGTGGAACTTCGGGTCACCGAGTACACGGTCGTAACGAATGCGGGTGAGCGAAAACGTGTATGCCTCATACTCGTCAAGTGCGGGCAAACGCAACTCCTCGTAGTCGCCAAAGACGTGGGGCACATCGCCAACACGTGCGGAGAAGAGCTCTCTCCACACCTCACCGTTTACTTCTATGCGGGAGCGCGTGAGCACCTCACCTTGAAGCGTAAGCCCTCGCGTACGAGCAAGCTCTTCGTAGTCGTGCTCGCGAACTAAGACAGGGCCGAGCGAAGAGAGCTCGAGCGACTGCGCGGAGAGGAAATAGTCGAGGTGTTCCCCGCGCCGGAGCGTGTGCATCGTCTCCCCAATCGCGACATCGTTCCAATCCGCACCACTTACAAGCGTCACCTCGCGTGCCGGACCCTCTTCAAGGGTGGCGAGTGTGCGTGTGGTCTCATAGGGAGAAGGCGCGTACGCCCTGTCCTCACCCCGCGCGTACGCATCCCCGTAGTAGAGGTACACAGTAGAGGTTCCGCTCGGAAGCCCTTCTCGCTCGATGAGGAGTGAGAGCTCGCCACGATCGAGATCGAACGTCTCAAGGAACACGGGGAGCTCACGGGTACTATCTTCCGTGAGCACACGCACATCGTCGCCTCGCACTCCCACATTCGCCCAAAACTGCGCGAAAGAATCGTCGAGAGAGACGCGCACGAGCTCTTTCGTGTCACTCGTCTCACTATCGAGCGAGAGTTCAACCGGCATGCGGTAGTGCCACCCGCTCCGCCAAAACACCGAGTGCGTCGCACTGCTATTCTCGCCGTTCGCTTCGACGCGCACCTCGCCTCCCGTCTGCACCGCGTACGAGAGGTGGACGCGGAAAAAGAGCGTCTGCCTCGGGTCGAGGGACACCGTGTCAAGCTCGTAGGTGGTGCCACGTACCGCAAGTAGCGCATCGCTCTCCCCTCGCAGGCGTGCAAGAAGGTTTTGAAGTGGCGCGCGCGTCACCTCGCGCATGCTCATCGTGCGCTCCTCCCACACAAATCGGCTCGCGGGTTCCATCCCGCGAGCAAGCGTTTGATCGGCAATGATGCAGTTGGTGCGGTCTTGGTTAAGCGAAGAGCATGCGAGCGTATCTCCCGTCGCCACGCACGAGTAGGTGGGCAGTGTTGGGTGGGGAAGAACGGTCTCCTGCACACCTGCCTCGCTCTCATTCTCACCCGCAAATGCATCTGCCTCTTCGTCCATCTCTGACTCCTCTTGTTCATCCGATACTTCACTCACGTCCTCCAGCGGCTCCCCAACTACACCTTCTTCTTCCACAGGGGGTTTGACATCGAGTGCTTCAACGGGAGACTCCGAGGGGTCGGTTGTCTCTTCTATTGTCGAGGTGTCCTCGCCCGCATCACTTATTCCATCAACAACTTCTGGTACCCACCCGCTCTCGCAAAACTGCGCAATGTCCGCCGACTCGACGCGCGTCGCTTCGTAGGGAGCTTCAGCATACTGCTCAATGCGCGCTATTACTCCTGAACCGGGCGGGACTGAAAACGCAAGGTCAACCTCCTCCCGCACATCGGTGTCGTTCGAGAGCGAAAAGAGCATGTCGCTTGTAAGCGGGCCGTGGTAGATGTCGCGATCACTTCGAAGCGTGAGGCCGGACGACTCCCCCGCATGCGGAAACATCACACGCTCTGTCGGTGAGAGTGTGAGTACGTCGCCCCGCGCACCGTCTTCAAGCGCCGCGAGCTCGTCGAGCACGTTCGGGAGCTCGGGGAGCTCCTCGTCGAGCCCCACCTCGTACGTCGCATCCACCCAGAGCGCGTCGAGGTAGAGCACACTATCGCCCTCCCCCTGCCGTACGTACTCAAGCTCAACCGCCAGATCACGGAGCCCGTCCCACCCGGTTACCCCCGCAAGCGGAAACGTGTAGTGCCCGCCATTCTCCGCATTCGAGCGCTCGCCCTCAAGAGTAAGCTCGCCCGCGAGTTTCCACTGCCCCTCGTGGAAGTAGCGCACAAGCAGTTTGTCCTGCGTGAAGCTCTCCTCGCTCCTGCTTGCGAGCGAGAGCTTGAGCGTGTAGCCCGTCACGCGGTGCTCGGAGAGCACATCGCCGATGTCAAAGCCGTCGAAGCGCACCGAGTGGCACGGCGCACTGAGAATAGTGCAGAGCCGAACGTCCTCACCCTCTGCAACCGGCTCCAATGCGCCACCGCCCGCGGAGTCGCCCGATGCGTCGCCCTCGCCCTCTGTTGATGTCTCGTTTTCCGTTCCGGAAGAAGCATCGGCACCTCCACGCTCCTGTGTGTCGCCAAACGTGGTTGTTTCATCCGCCTCACTCGTCGCGTCCGTCTCGTCGTCCACTTCGCGCTCTGTGTCTCCCGCGTCACCCTCTTCGCGTTCTTCACCTGTGTCATGCGTTGTGCCTTCATCAGGACTCCCCACTTGTTCCTCCACGGGCGCATCACTCTCCTCAAGATCAGGCTCCACGTCGGTGTCTTCCTCGAGGATCGGCTCATTCACCTCTGAAGCGGATGGTGCCTCGGGCTCATCATCGGGCACATTCAAAGCCGGTGCCGTTTCAGCTCCGCTCTCCGCATCCTGTGCGCGGGCAGGGAGCGCATCCGCGCGCACGCCGACGTCGCGGAGCGTGCGGAATATCGTGCGGAGGCTCGATGCGAGCGTGCGCGAGGTACTCGTATCGCTCAAGGCGCCTTCCTCGCCGGCCGACTCAAGGGTGGGACTCACCTGTTCTATTGTGGGGAGTACAGGTACAACCGTGACCGCACTCGTCGTTGCACCAAACACCACATACGCGGCATTCTCGGTTGAGAAATCATTAAAGGTTGCTCTGCTGGAGAGCGCTTGATCAAGCGCCGCTTCGGTGTTCTCAAAACCGTGCGGGGTCACCTCGATGGGAAATACGTGGATGGTGCGCTCCTCGGAGATGGCAAAGGACCATGCGGCGGAGACAAGGAGGGAAAGCGCCACCACACCCCCAACAATGAGGCGTGAGCGTGTGAGTGCGTGAAGTGAGTACCGCATGGTTTCGTACCACAAACGCCCGATCCGCAAAGACCGTTCGTCCACACAGTATCTCACGAAATGCGCGCCACGTTTGCGTTTTTATGCAAGAAATACGCCATTTCTTGTGGATTTCTCGCGTGCACATGCAAGAATTCGCTCCCCCGTTTCGTTCCATCGAAAAAACGGTGCGTAGGAGGGTGTAGAGTGCACGCCATGCGCTCTTTTTTTTCGTACTATGTCCCCCCTCGCATATTTACATCGAAACGCTCGCCACAAGGCCTTGTGGTGCGCCAAGTCGCGCATTGCATGTTGCGCACTACTCGGTTCTGTTGCCCTATAGCAAAAAGGCGAAGGCTACCATGCTCCACACTATCCGTTAGTCTTTTTGGAAATTAGGAATGTGTGACTCCACCCACAAACTTACATAACGAACAAAATTACGTAACTAATTACATAATCGTTTACGTAATTCATAATGTCTAGTTTCCAATGTGTAATCTGACAGAGACCGTTGGTTTACTACATCTTTAGAAATTAGTAATTCCAAATTAGAAATCAAGAACTGCAAAAAGGCACCTTGAAAATAAGTACGCATACGAGGTGTGTACTCGCCATATACTTCCTCAGCTATTTCAACAGTTTCCTCACATCCTCAACTTCCTTATCTATAAGCTCCTCGGAAATATCGAGCGCATCTTTGAGACCTTCAAGAATGTTGCGCTCATTGTCGGTCATGTTGGGTTTGTGCGCGAGCTCAAGCACCTTCTCCTCAATCTCCTCGCGAAGCACGCCGAAGATGTTCACGAGCTTCTCACCCACCTCCATCGCCTCTCGACGAATACGGTCCTTCTCGGCGATGTGCTTCCTTTTGTCGTTCCACTGCATAGCGACAAGGGCGCCGATGATGAGCACCAAAATGATGGACACCCAGTAGACGGCTCCAAACAAGCTTCCCCCTCCCTGCGTTGCCACTTCCGTTTGTGCAACCGGTGCGGTGCCGGTCACGGTGATTTTTGCGCTCGCCTCACGCACATTACCGGCTTTGTCAAAAGCACTCACGGTCACCGTCCGCTCACCGGGCGTGAGGTTGGTGAGACTGAACGTGCCACCGGTAAGCTCATCAGGTCGCACATCACGAGTCTTTCCATCGTCAACACCAACTTTATACACCTCAATACCGGAGAGCTCGTCCTCTGCGGCAAAGCGGAGCTGTGCGGAGAGGTCTCCCCCCTCTGCGGAGACACTGAACTCTTTGGGTGGCGTCGTGTCCACCATAATCTTGTAATGCGCGAGGGGGCCATACCCGCCGCGGTTGCTGTAGCTTGCGTGGAAGTACCACACTCCGTCCGCGATACCCTCCTTCGAGAACTCACTTATCGGCGGCTCATGCTTCTCGGTCGGCTCTCCCGCCGGCTTGTCATCAAAACCGATCTTGACGATGGTAACCCCGTAGGGAATGTCCCACGAAAACTTTGCCGTGGTTTCTTTGCTCCACAACGCCTCGTCTTTATGGGTTGTACTTTTTATTTTCGGTGCCTCCGGAGGTGGAATGTTTATTTTTCGCTCTTCTTTAGGTGGAGTAGTTGGGGTGGCGATAGGTGGCGGGGTAGCCGCGGGCGCGCTTATGGTGTAGCTTGCAGGCGCTCC
Source organism: uncultured Candidatus Saccharibacteria bacterium (assembly GCA_964383505.1). Lineage (GTDB taxonomy): Bacteria > Patescibacteriota > Minisyncoccia > Phycocordibacterales > UBA12088 > CAYLHB01. The sequence goes on along the minus strand of CAYLHB010000003.1, from coordinate 3,199 downwards.
TGCCTTGTAGACATCGGTTCCTTTCCCATCAGCCGCAAGTACCGTCGCACTTTTTACCGACACACTCGCCGCACCTTCGGCAGAGCCACGGAAAGTGATGGTGACAACAGGCTTCGTGCCGGAAACAGGTGATGGACTCCCACCGCTCCACGACACCGTTCCCGCAGAGTTGTTGAATGTGGGTTCCGTCGCCCAAAGTGAGAAGGCGCTCCCATCTTTACTCACCGACACCACTGAAAGTTTCGTCGTATCAAATGTGACCGTACCGTCCGATGCATTGACCGTCGCTCCCTGCCCATCCACCATCACACGCACGGGAAATGTTTGGTTCTTGGGAAAAGAACCGCTCGCGGGGTTAAATGAGAGTGTTGCAGCATGCGCAGATGCACCACCCGTGAACAGTGCCCCGCAGACCACCCACAACACAACAAGCGCGCCTCGATGCACTCTCTTTCTTTGCAATGCCCTGCCCATAGTAGGGCTACGACGCGTGATCCAAGCGTACGACATTGAGCCGCAGACCCTTCCCCTGTTTACCCACAAGCGGAAGTCGCAACATGAGCACGCCATCGCGCGTTTTCGCTTCCGCACGCTCCGGATCTATCTCTTCGGGAAGAATGATCTGTCGGTAGAAATCGCCCCAATGGCACTCTTCGAGAGTGAACTCGCCATGGTGCGCGGTTGCCGTTTCCTGTATCAAATGCTCCGGCCGCATACTCGAGCCTTGTATCGTCACCACATCATTCTCTCCTGTGATGGACACATCGAGGGTCTGCATGTCGAGTCCGGCCAGTTGCGCGTAGATCACTATTTCATAGTCGCTCTGGTAGACATCCACGGGGAGCTGGAGCGCATGCCCTGGGACGACCTCATTGTGCCCCACGGAAGGACCTTGCGGAGGCGCAGTCGCGGGCTGGCCCGCCTTGTCGACAATGCCCTTGCCCTTGAGTTTATCCATGAAAGTACCCATGGCGTGTGGTGAACAGTACTACACTACTAAAGAACACTCAGCCATTTCCCCTTGAGGTGTTCGTACTGTGAGTATACCACTGCTCGCACGCAACGTTCTCTCACTTCATGTACACAGGTGTGGAAAACGTACGAAGGCTTTTTGTTTTTGATTTTTGTTTTTTTATCTATCCTGTCCAATTGAAGAGCATGATGGAGAAGTCGGCGAGGTTCACGTTGCCGTCTGCGTTGATATCCGCCACCGCATTCCCGGTGTTCCAATTAAAGAGGAGGATGGAGAAGTCCACAAGGTTCACCTTTCCATCACCGTTGAGGTCGCCTATGTTGGACGCACCCCCCTGCGGCGCCTCACCAAGACCAACGAGGAGCGGTACGCTCTTATCACTCTCTATGAGTCCGCCAGCAAGCACCGCTTCCGCATAGACCTCATAGGTGCCGACCGAAAGGCCCGCCGTGGGAAGCGTCACTTCGTAGGCGCCGTTCCCCGCGCTCGTGGTGGTTGCGATGACATCGCTCGATGAGACCACCGCGCGTTTCGGGCGCACGCTCGCGCGCACTGCGGCATTGGGAGCGGTGTAGCCGGTCACCACAATCGGCGCACCTGGGTCGAGGGTGAGCGACGGAGTTTGTACCGTCGGCGGGAGGAGCACGTTCCCGAGCTGGCTTAGGGTGTTTGAGCGCAAGGTCATCGTGCTTGAGTACATGGCACCCTTCACTCCTTTCGAGTCGGTCATGTAGAGGCCGAAGGTGTACACCCCGCGCTGAAGCTCCTCGATGAGGAAACTGTACTCACCGGCACTCCCCGCTCCTTCGGTTTTCACCACCACACCGTCTTTGAGGACCGTCACCTGCGCGCCGGGTGCGCCGTACCCATCAAGCTTTATTGATGAGGTGTTGAGGTAGTTACCGCCCTGCTGGCCACCGCCCCCGCTCCCACTCCCCGAACCGTCGCCACCCGATGAGGAGCTCCCCGAGCCGGAACCACTACTCCCGGTGCCCGTCCCCGAGCCGCTCCCAGAGCCATCGCCTCCGCTCTCCGAACTCCCGGAGCCGCTTCCGCTCGCGCCCGTGCCGGTACCTGTACCGGTTGAGGTTGCGCTTGTGGTGGTAGCAGTCGAAGATGCTGTACCTGATCCCGTACCACTCCCCGTGGTGGTCGCCGTTGAACTCGCGCCGGGAGTCACACCAATGGTAAACTCAAGAAGGTAATCATCGTTCACATTGAAACGCCAGTCCTCACACTTCACGTACACCGTGTAGTCGGTACTATCCTCCAGACCGGTAAATGGGCTCGTATGGAGGCGGTCGCGCATCCCACTCTCGGTGGTAAACAAATACACCATGGAAGAAAACGGTATACTTGAGGTTGCATATCGACAGAGCGCATCCTCATCGGTCTCCACCGAGAGCACCACACCACGCGTACCCACCTGAAGAATGCCGGTGGGTAGACCATTAAACACCACAGGAGGTGTCACGTCAGTTGTGTCCGCAGGCCCTACTCCCACCTGGTCAATCACGAAAATCATAGCGGTATTTGAGTCTATGGTTGCGTCCGACGCGTCTTTGGTTGCGATGCGGATGCGGTAGGCACCCGTGGTTGTCGCGTGGGTAATACGCGAGTCGCCTCCTCCCCCCACCACGGCGTGGGTGCCGACCTTCACGCGCACAAGGTGTCCTGCTGAGATGCCGGTACTGCTGTTGAGTGTAATCGTGATACTTCCCGCAGTTCCCAATGTCACACTCACCCCATCATTGACCGCATCGGGTACCGTCGCGAGCGCTCGATCGATAAAAGGTCCCGATGAGGCAACCGCCGTCGCAAGGTCAATGTCCACATGATCGAGTCCCACAGGAATGTTGAATCCTCCTTCGTTGAGGGAAAGTACAAGTTTTCCCGAGGGCGGCACGCCACTTGTGGCGGTAAAAAGAAATGTATGGTCTGCTGAAGCGCCCGGTGCACTCGTCGAGATGGTATCGCTCGTTTTTTCAAGCTTGGCGGCATATGCGGCAGTACCCATGGCGAGCAGGGCGAGGGAGAGAACAATGTAGGTGGTGCGGAAGAAATGCATGGGTGTAATCAAATTTCTAATTACTAATTTCCAACGAGTACATCATCATAGTATGTAGAAGATTTTAGAAATTGGAAATTAGTAATTAGTCTTTTTTGTGATATCTTTCACGCATCGAAACCCAACCCCACCGCCGGCAAACTCGCGCTTCGCGGTGT
>CAYLHB010000002.1:0-61811 GCA_964383505.1 uncultured Candidatus Saccharibacteria bacterium | reverse complement strand
TCAGCCACGAGCTGTAGCTTGTGGTCGAAATCCTCACGCAGTATCCCCAAGTGCCGCTCAGCTGTCTGTGCATATTCCTCAAACTTCTTATCGACATGCGCTATAATCTCTCGCGCCATCGAGGAATATTCATCCTCGATACGGGCAGGTTTGACGACCTCTTTTTTTGCTGTATGTCGGACGGTTTTCTTCACCATACTCCGAAGTATACCATGCCGCTCCATCGCTGTGAGTAGGTAAGGGATGTGGTGCCGTACCTGTGCTACACTTACCGCATGGATGCGCTTGAATCGCACACACCCTCGACCCCCGTCGCTTCATCGTGCACGCGCACACGCACGCATGCGTTCATGCTCGGGGTGGCGGCGTTCGGAGCGGGGCTCTTTGCGTTTCCGTTTGCGGTGGTGCTTCTCATCATTTTTCTTGCCGGCGGGAGCGATGGGTGCAATGTCGCGATTGTGCCCCTCCATGGCGACCTCATGACGACGAGTGAGGTGGTGAACCCGCTCTTTGACGAGCCGCTCTTCGGGGCTTCTTCCGACTACATCGTCTCGTCCCTCAAGGAAGCCGACGCGGATGAGAGTATCAAGGCGATCGTGCTCGATGTGGATTCCTACGGCGGCCTGCCGGTCGCGGGGGAGGAGGTGGCGAATGCCCTCGCTAAGGTTGAAAAGCCGACGGTTGCACTCATACACCAAGCAGGCACGAGCGCTGCCTACTGGGCATCGCTCGGTGCGGATACCATCGTCGCGAGTGAGTTCTCCGACGTTGGCTCGATCGGGGTTACCGCAAGCTACGTGGATGCCGCACGCTACAACGAGGAGGAGGGCTACACCTACAACGAGCTCTCGAGCGGCAAATTCAAGGACACGGGCCATCCCGACCGACCTCTCACTGAAGAAGAACGCACACTCATCGAGCGGGACATTGCAGTCATTTTCGAGGGGTTTGTGCGGGCGGTGTCGAAACATCGCGACATACCGCTTGAAGCGGTGCGTGCGCTCGCAGACGGTTCCTCCATGCTCGGCCGTCAGGCGCTTGAGAGCAAGCTCATCGACCGCATCGGCTCATGGGGTGAGGTAGAGAGTTACCTTTCAGAAATGCTCTCGGAAGAGGTGTTCGCGTGCGACTACTAACCATGAAGCTACTCAACAGGTTCAAAAAAATACTCATCGTCGAGGACGACCCGGCACTCCGAGCGGCCCTCGTTGAGAAATTCTCACACGCGGGATACCGGACGGTTACCTGTGCCGACGGGGCGGAGGTTGCGTTTACTGTGGCGCAGGAAAAACCGGATGGCATCGTGCTCGACCTCATGCTCCCGAATAAAGACGGCATGAGTATTCTCGAGACGCTCCGCGGGCCCGAGGTGGGTGTGGAAGCGCCTGTGGTGATACTCACCAACCTCATTGGAAAAACAACACTCCGGAAAGATGCCGAGAAGCTCAATGCGCTCTACTTCGACAAAAGCTCCACTGACATAGGCGAGGTGGTGGCCACTTTGGAGCGGATTTTGTAGGATATACGTATGAACGAACTTGCATCGCAAACGGAAATGGGGAGCGTGCTCGAGCGCTTCTACTTGGCGGTCGAACACGCGAACGACCACATCATTATGACCGACCCCAAAGGCGTCATTGTGTATGCCAACCACGCGGCGGAAGTAACCACCGGGTACAGCAGGGCAGAAATGTTGGGCAAGACTCCCGCGCTCTGGGGCAGGCAGATGGAGAGGTCGTTCTATGACACCATGTGGCACACCATTGCAGTCGAGAAGCGTGCCTTTGTGGGAGAGCTTAAAAACATGCGCAAGGGCGGGGTGCCGTACGATGCCGAGATTCGTGTCTCGCCCATTTTGGACAAAGACGGCGAGGTACTTTTCTATGTGGGGGTCGAGCGTGACGTGACCGCACTCAAGGACTTCGATCGCGCGAAAACCGAGTTCATTTCACTCGCGTCGCACAACCTCAAGGGGCCGATCTCTGCCGTAAAGTGGTACGCGGAGATGCTCCTTGCCGGTGATGCGGGCAATTTGCCCGAGAAGGCGCTCGAGTACACCAAAGAGATTCACGGCGCGGGGAGTCGCATGAGCGATCTTGTCGGCTCGCTCCTCTCCATTTCAAAAATGGACCTCGGCACCATACACTACGAGGTGGGTCAGTGTGACCTCGGAAATCTCGTACATGAGGTGGTGAAGGAGTTTTCAACCCCTCCCTCTCCTCCGCACAGCTTTGAGACGTACGTGGAAGAGGGAGTTTCTCCGCTTGCCGTCGACTGCGACCTTTTGCGGGAAATCATTCGTAACTTGGTGGGCAATGCGGTTAAATATAACCGTGCAAACGAGAAGATTGAGGTACGTGCGTTTCGGAAGCGAGCAGGTGAAGAGGTCTACGGGCGACATTTCGCTGATGAACGTGCGGTGGTGGTCGTAAAAGACAAGGGTATCGGCATTCCTCCCGCGGAGCAGGCGAAAGTCTTCCAGCAGTTTTTCCGAGGTACCAATGCACAATCGCTCGACCCGCAGGGTACCGGTCTCGGACTCTACCTCGTGCTACGAATTGTCGGCAAAATGAGCGGGGATATTTGGTTCAGTTCCAAGGAAGGGGAGGGTACCGAGTTTTACCTCGCGCTCCCCTATGGGCAGAAGCCCGTGTAGGGTATACTTGCGCTATGACCCAAGCATCGACTGACGCGATACTTATTGTGGAAGACGACGCCGCGCTCAGGAAAGCGCTCGGTGAACACCTCACCTCACAGGGGTTTGTGGTGCGCATTGCGGAAAACGGGGTAACGGGGCTTGCGACCGCGCTTGCGGAGCGTCCGCGCCTCATCATCCTCGACCTGCGCCTGCCCGCGCTCTCGGGCGACGAGGTGCTCCACAAATTGCGAGGCGCGGGGGAGCCACAGCCGTACGTTATTGTGCTCACGAACGACGAACGTATGCTCACGGTGAGTAAGACCATGGACGACGGGGTGACCGACTACCTTGTGAAAGCCGATGTAACACTCGCGCGGGTGGTGGAGCTCGTACGCGCACGCTTGCAGGCGGCCGACTCCGGCCATGCTCACGCGTAAACAGCACAATCCCTACATACTCCTCGCACTCGGGAGCGTCACCTTTCTCATACTGTACCTGTGCGCGCGCCTGTACTTTTTCTTCACCACAGGAGCGGGTTTTCCCGACGCCACCTTTGCGTTTTTCATTCTCCTCGCTGAGGGGTACTCCCTCTTCCATGCGTTCGGGTACGTGCTCGGTGTGTACCGGCTCGAACGGCACCCAATACGGTACCGTCGTGCGCGGGTTGCGCCGGATGCGTGGCCGGAGGTGGCGCTCCTGGTGCCCACGCGCAATGAGCCCTTGGAGGTGCTGGAGCAAACACTCATCTCGCTCGCCGCGCTCGACTACCCGAACAAGCGCATGTACCTCGTGGACGGGTCGAGTGATGTGGCGCTCATCGAGCGGGTACACCTCCTCTGTGACAAGTTCGGTGTGGTGCATGTGCTCCCGAGAAAAGACCACGCCTCAAAGGCGGGGGCGGTCAACGAGTTTATTCGCACCATGGACGAGCCCTTCGTGGCGATTTTCGATGCCGACCAGAGGCCTATGCCGCACTTCCTCACCGAGGTGGTGCCACTCATCCTCGCCGACGAGCGTATCGCCTACGTGCAAACCCCCCAGCTCTATGCAAACTTTTCCGAGAGTACGCTCGCAAAGGGTGCCGCAATGCAGCACTCCATTTTCTACGAGATCGTGTGCGAGGCGAAGCAAGCGACCGGCGCGGCCTTTTGCTGCGGCACCAACGTGCTCCTCCGCGTCGCGGCGCTTCGCTTCGTGGGTGGGTTTGACGAAAAGAGCGTCACCGAGGACTTTGCAACGTCGCTCTCGCTCCACATTGCGGGGTACAAAAGTGTGTACTACAACCACGTGCTCGCCTTCGGGATGGCGCCCGTCTCCCTCTCCGCCTACCTCACCCAGCAGACAAGGTGGGCAACGGGCACCATAGGCGTGCTCCGTCCCCTCGTTCGCGCCTTCCTCACCAATCCGCACGCACTTCGACCTGTGGTGTGGTGGGAGTACTTCCTTTCGTCCACCTACTACTTCATCGGCTGGGCGTTCCTCATTCTCGTGATGGGGCCGGTGGTGTTCCTGCTCACCGGTTTCCCCACCTACTTCAGCCACCCGCTCGTGTACCTCGGTACCTTCCTGCCGTACCTCGCCCTCAATGTCATCATGTTCCTCGCCACACTCGGGCGCAGGAAGTACACCTTTGGCAACCTCATCTACGGCATCATACTCGGCTCCCTCTCGTTTCCGGTCCTCATACGCGCCTCCTTGGCGGGGCTGCGCGGTACGCGCGTGCGTTTTGCGGTTACCCCGAAGGGGGGGAGTGCGCGACTGCCGTTTTGGAAGCTCTGGCCATGGCACCTCCTCGTCGCACTCAATGGTGCCGCCCTCGTGGTGGGCTCCATGTCGCTTACGAGCGACCCGTACCCTATCGGGGTCAACATGCTGTGGTGCGTGTATCACCTCGTCATCTTGGTTCAGCTCTATCGGCTCAATGAAGACACCCGCATTGCCCGTGGGTAGCCGCTCGGGGTACTATAGGGCTATGCCACGGGGTGTGCACATCACGAATGAGGAGCTTATCGCCGAGATTCGCTCTGCGGCGGTCAAAGAGGAGCTCGCGATACCGCTCTACGACTCGCACATCAGTGCCGCGCTGTTTTGGTCGGGCTTGCCCACCGAGGTGCAGGCACAGGTGGTTGCGGGGCTCAAGGTGCTCACCACCGAGTCGCGCGGGCATGTGAAAATACTCAATCGCGTGGTGGCACTCGTGCGCGCCGATGCGTCCTCGGAAAAAAAGCGAGTGGGACGAGGTGCAAAGAAGGCTTGAAATATGTTTACCGACAAAGACTACAAAAGCTACTTTGACCAGCTCTACGCGGTAGAGGAGGAGATGGAGCGTGAGGCGCGCGAGCTCAAGAAGCTCGTGAAGAACGAGGAGGCAAAAAAAATTCTGGGTATCATCGAAGCGGACGAGAAGCGGCACAAAAAAATCGTGCACGAGCTCAAAAAGCTCGTGATACGCCACGCGGTATGAGTAGCGTCCGCACCGCTGTGATACCTGCGGGAGGTTTTGGGACACGATTCCTGCCCTGTACCAAGAGCATCCCCAAAGAGATGTTTCCGCTCGGGCACAAACCCGTCATTCAGCATGTGGTTGAGGAGGTGGTGGGTGCGGGAATCGAACACATCATTTTCGTGGTCTCGCATCGTAAGACTTCGGTACAAAACCACTTTTCTCCCAATGAGCTTCTCGAGGAGTACCTCATAGGTGCGGGGAAGGGTGAGGACGTCGAGCGGCTCCGCGAGCTCACACGGCTCGCGCGCTTCACGTTTGTGCACACCCTCCCACCCTATGGTAACGCAGGGGCACTGCGCGCCGCGCGCCACCTCTTGAACGGTGAGCCATTCGCGCTCCTCTGGTCGGACGAGGTGATGCTCACCACCGGCTCGTCGCGGCTCACGCGCTGTCTTGAGCTTTTCGATACTGAAGGGTTGCCGGTCATCTCAAGTGTGGCGATACCCGAGCCGGAGCGGCGCATGCACTACGGCATGGCGGAGCTCCGCGCGTACAAGGACAACCCTCACGTGCAGGAAATTGTGCGTATCGTGGAGAAGCCGCGAGCAGGCGAAGAGCCCTCGGAGTACGCGACGCACGGTGCGTACATTCTTCCCTCGCGTGTGTTTGATGCGCTCGACGACACCAAGCCGAGAGAAAACGGCGAGTACGTGCTCGCCGACGTGCTCACCACGCTCTCTCACCAAATGACAATGCTCGCACAAATTCTGCCGGATGCCACCTACCTCGACTGCGGCAACCCGGAGGAGTACCTCCGAAGCCAAGTGCTCTACGCCGCGCTCCACGGCCACGCGATACAGGTTTCCTAGGCGACTGTAGTGGGGCCTTCGTGCACGAGCCCGAACCCTTCCGGAAGGGGGAGTTCTTCCTCCTCGTGTTCCTCATGGGGGAAGAGGACTGTGACGGTGAGCATGATGAGTACGCCGACAAGGAACATGCCGACGTAGGAGCCGTACTGCCGGTCTTGTTGCGCGCGCATAATGGCGCTCGGCAGGAGGTCGCGGAGGAGTACGTAGGTAAACCCGCCCGCGGAAAATGCGATGAGTGGCGCATGGAGAAACTCAACCGACGCGAGCGTTGCGCTCACGGCAACGCCGATGAGGAGTGTGGCAGATACGGCAAAGTTCCATACGAGAGCGGAGCGAACGGTGTAGCCCGCCTCGCGGAGTACAAAGAATTCCGCAATCTCCTGCACGACCTCGTGGAGAAAGATACCGACCGCGGTGCCGATACCCACCGCGGGTGAGACGAGGAATGCGGGTACGAGCGCGAGGCCGTCGTGTACATTATGCACCGCGTCCCCGAGGAGCATGCGACGTGCATCGAGCCTGCCGTGGGTGTGCTCGGGGTGCGGGCCGTGGTGGTGGTGGGTGCCCTTGGGGAGGAGTCGTGTCACACCCTCAAGGAGCACCCCACCAAGGAGAAATGCACCGATCGTCATAGGCACAAGCCCGCCCTCATGGAGCGCCTCCTCAATAAGCCCGTAGACAATAACAGCAAAGACACCTCCTGCGAGTGCGACGAGGTAGCGCATGCGTGGTGTGAGCCACCTTCCGATGAGCCCCCATGTGACGAGTTTGCCCGAGAGCGACGCGAGCATGATGGCGAGTGATGCGATAAGGATGGTGGGGTACATGTTTTGTAGGAAGCTTGAAAAAATGATATTGCAAATAATTTGCAAATATGATTGTATTACAGTATGAAGAAAGAGGCAAGGGGACAGAGTCGGAACAAGTGTATGAGCGGAGACGATGGTACGACCCGTGCCGATCTTGCTCCCCACGAGCTCCTCGTACGTGCGGGCGTGCGTGCCACGCACCCGCGCGTGCAGGTCCTCGAAACCCTCATGCGCGCCCCGCGTCCGACCACCATCGAGTCGCTCACTCGTGCGCTTGCGGGGAAGGTGAATATGGTGACGGTGTACCGCACCGTTTCACTCCTCCTCGATAAGGGCCTCATTGAGGCGGTGATGGGCCCGAACGGCACTCGTCTCATTGAGTTTCAACGCTCCCACCACCACCACGTGCGATGCACACGATGCGGGAAAATGGCCGAGGTGGTGCTTGGAAAAGTGGAGCGGGCGCTCATGGCGAAAGCGCAGGAGGTGGCCGCGTTTACACGTGTTGACCGGCACGTCGTGGAGTTTTTCGGAGAATGTCGCGCGTGTGCGGGTGCAGCATAGTTGCAAAATATTTGCAACTATGGCAAGTTGTGATGTAGATGCAAACCGCATCGTGGCTTACAAGGAGAACTTCTATGCCTGCACCCTGTGGAGGATGTCCACCATGTTGCGATCAGTGTGTGTTTTCCCCACAATCGGTAACCGTGTCGGGGCGCACCGTCCCAACGGTTGTGGTTGAACAGGCTGTCTACGGGTGTGTGCGCCCAGACGCCGGCGACGTCGTACGCTATGGAGGCAGTTTGGGCCAAATGCGCGCTGGCGCGTTCCATCGGGTGACGGATGTCGGTGCCGCATTTCTCGCTACAACCAACAACGAACTTGCGGCACACCTCTAACATCGGCCACGTATATACGCGACCACGGCATCTCCTTGTGGGATGCCGTGCAGTTTTCAGCCATTCAATTATCAGAACTACACTCCCATTCTATGCTTGTTTCCTATCTGCTAACCATAGCGTGCATTACAGCCCCTGCGCTTGTCTGGAGAGCGTTGTTGCTCGACCACCCCGGATTGCTTACCTTTATTCGTCGCATCCCAGTTCTGGGGAGTGCACTCTCCTGTGGTTTTTGCACCGCACTGTGGTTTTCGCTCATAGGTGTGCTCGTACATAATCCCATTGCACCTCTCGTGCCTACGCTCCCGTGGCTTGTAGTCACGGGAGTCGGATGGTGTGCGGTCGGGGTCGGGGTGCTCTTTGTACGGAACTTGATTACCGTTCTTCTTGAGGCGACTGGAGTGCTGACCGACATGCACCGCAAGCTCCACGCTGACGAACCGCGAAAGTAGATTACATAAGTCCGAAAGTCATTGACCGATGTTCCTGTGTCCACTTTTTGGATACAGATCAATTGCGGAGGGGAGGGATTCGGTCACGAGTTGCTAGGTAGTGTTCGTCGCTCTACTCCTCAACTACCAAGCACTCTCGACCCTGCCTCGGCCTCGTGCTTCACGAGGCTTCGCGGCTTCCGGCTTTCGAATCCCCCTCCCAGACTGAAAACAAAAGTCACCAAGCACTTCGTGCCAGCTTTTTTGTTTTGGTGCGCCGGGAGGGATTCGAACCCCCGTAGCCCGAAGGCGCTTGGTTTACAGCCAAGTGCAATTGACCACTCTGCCACCGACGCGTAGTACAAGATACTAACACCCACATGTATGACTGTAAACGGCTCTGTCGTATACTAATCGTACATGTTGAGAAGATACGGTGCCTTGTTAGCTCTTCTGGTGTGTATTCTGCACGTGCCATTCCTCGTTCATGCGGGCTTTGCGGATTTCTTACCTAAGGAGATTGTGCCATGTGGTAATACCACGCGCACTGAAATAGACTCGAGCACGGGAGTAATTTGTAATGTAGATGTGTGCACTCCCTGTCACCTCGTACAGCTTGGACAAAACATCATCAACTTTTTAGTGTTTGCGGCAATCGTGGTGTTTGTGTTCCTCTTGGTGAATGCCGGCTTCTTGCTTGTAACATCGGGAAGCAATTCCGGCCAAGTTTCGCGCGCAAAAAACATGGTGAAGTCCGGAGTAATCGGTTTCATTATCATGCTCGCGGCGTGGCTCCTTATCGATACCATCATGAAGGCTGTGTACAATGGCACGTTCGGACCCTGGAACGAAATCCTCTGTCCCACCGACTTAGTTGGCAAGCAGTGTGTAGTTCCACGTAAACCGCTTGATCTTGCACCGCCTGCATATATCCCCCACGCGCTAGGTGTAGGCTATTCACCAACGGAGTATAACATCACTTCAGAAGGTTATATTCTTAAAAGCAATGGTATTAGTGTAAGTACTAGTGGTTTGTCAAAAAACTGCACACTTCCTACAGGACAGACGTGCTATGAATATATTCAGCTTGAAGCCATTCGTCTGGGCGTTGACCCCGTAACTGCACTTGCGATTGCGGCTATAGAATCGCGTGGAAAAGCGTCTGCCGTGTCGCCTGTGGGTGCAATAGGTGTGATGCAGATAATGCCTACTACTGCACGCTCTTTGTGTGGCCAGCCGTGCAGTGGTATGTCACAGGCGGATTTGGAAGCTTATTTGAAGAATCCTGCAAACAATATAACGCTTGGGGTTATGTATCTTAAGGATGCACTAAACAACCCCATAGTACAGTCCCTCTCAAAAGGTGATCCTGTGCTTGAACGTAGGTATGTCGCGACATACTACAACGCTGGTATAGATGGTGGTTTGGGACCAAGTAAAGATTGTCCCGGTATGGTCAAAATAGATTGCGACAAAAACCTTGGCGGGCTTTCAGAAACACGTGGGTACATCAGCAATCTCGAATCGACACACGCATCAATCATTGCGCAAACTAATTAGTGTTCTCTAATTTCGTAGACGTGCGGTGTTGCTCAATTGTACTGTCATGCGACATAAACACATAAACTAGTATGATAAAAATGGTGAAGGTAAACGTTTTCGTTAAACTGTGTGTGTGTTCACTGGTACTCTATACCTGCGTGGTACCGTATGTACAAGCGAGCGGTTTTAGTTTCATCGGACCGATAGTGACGTGTGGTAATGATGTACGCACCGTTCCTGGTACAGACCCATCAGTTGGGGGTGGACATGATCCTGATGAAGTTTGTACAGTCGGAGGATGTACGGTTTGCGACATGGTTGCAACAGCAAAACGAGTTATCGACTTTGTCTTCACGGTTGGCATGGCTATTGCGGCACTCCTGCTTGTAAACGCAGGGGTGCTGTATGTGACGGCAGGTGGAGCACCTGCAGCAGTTTCGAAAGCGCATAGAATCTTTTTTAACACTCTGATTGGGCTTATTATTACTCTTGCTTCATGGTTGCTTATAGATACAGTCATGAAAGCGGTGTACAACGATAGTCAGTGGGGACCTTGGAATGAACTGCTTTGCTCTGCAGGCAATAGTTCCGGTGTCGTGTGTGTAAAAAAACGAGACCCACTTCCGACTGCGCCACCACTGCAACTTGTTACCATCCAAAATCAACTCGGGGCAACTGTTGTGCTGGACAGTACGACCGGCACAGTTGTTGGTGTGCAGGGGCAACCTACAGGCACAGGAGCAACTCCAATCACACTGAAGAATTCTAATCAAATTGTTCCAAGTGGAGTAGATTCTCAACTTATGACAACATCGCAATATTTATATGATCTGTCTGAGGGTAATAGTGGTTCGATAGTTGTAACTGAAGGATACCCACCATCGAGAGTGCATGGGGACTCCTGTCATGCTAGCGGCACCTGTATCGATATGACTTGGAACGGACAAGATAAGTATATGGTTTCTATTGCGGCGCGTGCGGCAGGTGGCCAAGCGGTGTATGAGACTAACAACATAATGGAGTACAATGAATTAAAGGAGCAGTATGAAATTGTGGGTCTTACAGTTGCACCACCCGGGAGTTGTACCGGTAGTATACCCACCGCAACACTTTGCTACCTGCCGAGTTGTAATGGCTCTAATAATGGGAAATGTGTAACTGGTCCACACATTTCTTACTACTCAATTCCCAAGTTCTAGCATTATCTTTTACAATGTGTTATAGTGTTGGTATGTCACAAGATCATATTGTAAAACTTAGGAGCACAGAATCGAAGCACGTCCGGTTTGATGTGCGAAACAAAAAACGTGTTGAAAAGAAACTGGAGCTCAACAAGTACGACCCTACGGTTCGTAAAGTGGTGAAGTACAAGGAGGTAAAGAAATAATGTGCAGGGACTTCTGCCTGTGAGACGTGCTATACTCACGGCACAGGGGCCTATAGTTTAGTGGTAAAATTTCGGTCTCCAAAACCGACGTCCCAGGTTCGAGTCCTGGTGGGCCCGCAACGTTAAATGATTACTGATAACGGTACTGTAGTTGCGACTACGACTTCGTAAATATCTCGCTCAATATTCGCTCAGTAAGCATGTCCACAGAAAGCACATCTTTTTGTGTACCATCACGCTTTTCAAGGGTGATAGCGCGAGCCGCGACCTCTTTGTCCCCAATGACGATCACGTACGGGAGCTTCTCGAGCTTTGCGGCGCGGATACGTTTTCCCAAGGATTCATCCGCCGTGTCGAGCTCTGCGCGCACTCCCACCGCGCGGAGTGCCTCGTAGACCTCGCTCCCAAACGCGCGGTGTGCCTCGCCGATGGGGAGTACACGCACCTGCACGGGCGAGAGCCAAAGGGGGAATGCGCCGCCGAGGTGCTCCAACAGGACCGCCGAGAACCGCTCAATTGAGCCCATGATTGCCGAGTGAATCATTACGATGCGCTCTTTCTTGCCATTTTCGTTTATACACGAGAGATCAAATCGTTCCGGCAGGTTCATGTCCAACTGAATGGTCGCCACCTGGTGCGACCTGCCGAGCGAGTCGGTCGCCATGAAGTCGAGCTTGGGGCCGTACATCGCGGCTTCTCCTTGGGCTTCCACGTAGTCGGCGTTTCGTTCCTTTGCGATCTCACGCAGGGCGTTTTCCGCGCTCTCCCAGACCTCTTTCGTGCCGAGGTACTTCTCCATTTCATTCGGGTCATGGAAGGAGAGGCGTACCTTGAGGGTGAAATTGAACGTGGTGTAGAGGGTGTCCACGATGTCCCAAATGGCAAAAAACTCCTGCTTTATTTGACTGTGACGCGCGAAGACGTGCGAATCATCCTGTGTGATGGAGAGCACCCGCGTGAGGCCGCCGAGCTCGCCCGATTGCTCGTCGCGGTACACCATCGTGGTCTCTGCGTAGCGCTGGGGCATGTCGCGGTAGCTGTGTGGCATGCGCGCAAAAATCTGCGTGTGGTGGGGGCAGTTCATGGGCTTGAGCGCGTACTCTTTCCCCTCGCGCGTCGTGATGCGAAAGAGCTCGTCGGCAAACTTCTCCCAGTGACCCGATGTCTCGTAGAGGTCCTTCTTGGTGATGTGGGGAATGGTGACCCGTGAGTACCCGTACTTTGCGCGCAGGTCCCACACGAAGCGGTCGAGCTCGTGGCGCACGATAGTTCCCTTCGGGGTCCAGAGTGGAAGACCGGCACCTACAAGCTCCGAAAACGTGAAGAGGTCGAGCTCGCGCCCAAGTTTGCGGTGGTCGCGCTTCTTCGCCTCTTCAAGTTGGGTGCGGTAGGCCGTAAGCGCGTCCCGTGTTTCAAACGCGAGGCCATAGATGCGCGTGAGCATGGTGTTCTTCTCGTCACCGCGCCAGTACGCACCCGCGATGCGGTCGAGCGCAAACGAATCGGCAGGGATGTCATGCTTGGGGTGCTCACAGTGGCCACCGCGACAGAGGTCGGTGAAGCTCGCGGAGGATGCGGAGCGGGGCAGTGTCGTGCATGATGAGTAGAGGGTGAGCGGCTCATTCCTCGCGACTATTTCGTCAATAAGCTCGAGTTTGTATGCATTACCCTTGAAGCACTCACGCGCGACCGCTTCTGTCACTGTCTCGCCCGCGATGACCTCCCATGATGAGAGGAGTGAGCGCATGGTGCTCTCGAGCTTTGGGAGGTCCGCGTCGCTCGGCTTTTCGCCCCCTGAAAAGTCGAAATCGTAGTAAAAGCCGTTTTCTATTGCGGGACCGAGTGTAGGCTTCGCGTGGGGGTAGTGGGTGAGCACCGCCGCAGCGAGCAGGTGCGCAAGTGTGTGCCTTCGTTCTTCAAGTGACATAGGAGAGTGAGGATACTGATAAATTAAACGCCCGAGCAACTACACGATTCCTCGTGTGCTTGCTCGGACGATCATACGGACCGCGGTTCCACCGGGCTTTCGAAGCAGGCTCGTGCTTCGACACTTACAAGTTGTGTGTACGGATTAGGCGTTTCGGCGCCCGCTTGCGCGAGCCGTCGTGTGGTAGACGACGCAATCTCCGTAAGCGCTATACTACCCTGTGCTATCGCTTTGTCAAAATAGCTTGTGCCACGAGCATACTATACTCGCATAGGGTCGGGGTTGCGAGACCGGAGTTCTTGCGCGATACTGGGGTCATGAAAAAAGTACCATTTGTTGCACTCACGGTGGGTGTGCTCATTGCAACATCGGGTGTGGTGTATGCCCAAACGTTCCGCCTCTACACACTAAGCGGGTTTGCGGAGGAGCTTATGAGTAGGGGTATTATTCCCTCTCCGCTCCATGAAAAAGCGCGAAGTCTAGTGCGTATGATTGAGCGCATTGAGGATGCGAAGGACGCGATCCCGACGCAAACGCCCGCACTCAATGCAGATAAAACAGCGGTAACGGTTTCCCAGCTTATAGAACACGCAAACGGCAACTACGAGGAGGGAAAAGACATCGAGGGGCTCCTCCTTCTCGTTGAAAACACGAGCACCTCAACCATCGAGCTTGAAGCGGTGCGCGGGTGCCAAGTGGTGTACCGCATTCTTGCCGCTGACGGAGCAGTCGTGTACGACAGCGGAACCAAGGAAAAATGCACCACAGACGAACGAGTAACATACTTCCTTAATGGGAATCAAACTCGCATGTTTGAGGTACGCCACCGTGCCACCGACTACCCGCTCCCGAAGGGTGCCTACACATTTGTGCTTGAATATCCTGGGTATGGAGGAGGTAGTCGGACAGTTACTGTCGAGTAGAAGGCGGGGTCCATTGCGCACACTTATCGAGTATCTAAATGTTGCCTTGGACCGAAATAGGGGAAGGAGCAGAACCTTCAGTATCCCACTTAAATATGGAAAAGTGTGGAAAAAAGTGGTAAAGCCTCCGAGGCTATTAAATGGTCAGTGTTTGAAAATCAACAAGGTATTTATGATTCAGCTGTCGAGACTGCGAAGGACCGTTTGCGAGAAGGGTTGCGTAGAAGTAAACAAAAAACGTTGACCGAGGGCAAAATTCTCGGTCGGAACATGAAAGCTGAAAATGAAGAAGTGGCCAGAACAGCACTCAGTGATATATACCGTGGCTATTGGCACTTAAAAATAAGAGTATGTACCTGAAAGGATGTCCCCCTAATTATAGCAAGATGCTACATGTGGAGTTAATGAGCACAAAAGGATTTCTCGGGTTTTTCCAACTATACTGGCTCCCCTTTTTAGGTCGTCGCGTGCGCATTACTTAGCTTATCAACTTGCGATATAATCGGCTACTGCTTTTGCAAGCATGGTGCACATATCGCGAAATACTTGCTCACTTTGTTCGAGTAGTGTCATCCTAAAACCCTCAAGGTTGCTGTTCATCCCTGAGAGCGGAACGACACAGATTCCGGTGGAAGCCATGAGGTAGTACACAAAGCGTTTGTCATTTGGTACACCCTGCACCATCTGTTCAATGTACGATTTTACATGTGGGTCTGCGATAGTAAGCGTTTGATCGTTTCTAAGTACACCAGAACTGAAAAGTGGTGAGGCGTAGAATGCCCCTTTAGGTTTGATTACCTGCATCCCATCAACTTTTGAAAAAACTTCATAAAAGATATTTGCCTTCGCTCCATACTCAGCGGACACGGCAGCTAGATGGGCTGGGTATCTGTGGTCGGAAAAAATTAGGGGAAGCGCTTTCTGGGGAAGAGTGGTGGAACATACTTCAAGCTGTTTTGCATCGTTCAAGGCTTTAACATATCGAGCAAAATTTTGGTCGGCCTCTTTATTGTAGAACTCTATCCAGCCACACCGACTTCCAGGCCAAGGCACTTCCTTGGAAAGCCCCTTCATTGAAAAACCTGGCACACCATTAAGTACTTGCGAGAGGGGAACCATTGGGTTTTCATCGAAAGTGATATTTGCATATATCTCATCACTCATTACAAAAAGACCAAACTCCCGTGCAATAGCAACAATACCCTCAAGTACGTCGCGTGGATACACCGTGCCAGTTGGATTATCAGGATTGATGATGAGAATACCCGCGATGTTCGGGTTATACTTCACTTTGTTGCGCATATCGTCAAGGTCGGGAAGCCAGCCCCGCTCAGGCACCAGATCATAGGTCAGGTGGTCGCTTTTAGCGTGGGCGGCTTCAGCGCTTGAATGGGTAGGGTAGGCGGGATTAGGCCCAAGCACGCGGGCGGAAGGGTGGAGGTAAAAGAAAGAAGTTTGTATTGCGTCTCCTAAACCATTAAAAAATAGGATATCTTCAGCGGTAATCTGTGCCCCGCCTTCATTATTTCTTTGCAGGGCCAAATACTCCCGCGTGGACTTAACACCCTTAGTTGGAGAGTAACCCCACGAGCTGTCATCATGAGCTATGAGGTCGGAAACAATGTCTTTTATCCACTGGGGTACCTTGCGACCCTTCGCAACCGGGTCGCCGATATTCTCCCAGTAGAGGGTAACCCCCATGCGATTGAGTTGCTCACCCACCGCGACTATTTCTCGAATTTCGTAGCTGAGTTCATCAGCGCCTGGATGAACAATGTTTCTGCGCATACTGCTCGAGCATACTACATTTTGAAAGATACGTGAACATTCGGCACAATTTTCAGTGAGTGGTTACACTGAGAAATAACCTGCAGAAGATGAGATACATCGGTAACACCCTAAAACCTGAGTTTTAGGGTGTTTTCCTGTAGTTTGGCGGTAATGATTACCAACCCCGTTACCACAACCATGTCCCTTTCACCACACGTCAGAAGGGTGGGCTACTACCTCGTACCCACAGTGACGCTCCTCTCACGTCATGCGCGCCTGCGCAAGCAGGCGGTAGCACAGAAGCTTTCAAAAGGAGCTCGGAACCGCCTTGAGTGGATCATCTGGTACGAGACCGGGGGAGAGCGCAATACATCTCTCACTGCTCGCCACTTCGGCATCGTGCGCAAGACCCTCTATCACTGGCTAGGACGGTTCGACGAGACACACCTCACTACCCTGGAGGAAACGAGCCGAGCACCCAAGCACGTACGAGAAAGGGAGATAACATTACAAGAAGAAGAGTGTACCGTTGCTCTCCGTCGTGCACACATGCGCTGGGGCAAGGTGAAGCTCGCAAAGGTATACGAGACCGTGTACGACACGACCGTGTCCTCATGGAAGGTTCAGTACACCATCAAGAAGTACAACCTGTACCCGAATCCGGCACGAAACAAGAAGATACAGGCAAAACGTACACGACGGAAAACAAAGAAACGTACCAAAGACCTTAAGAAACAACCGTTCCCGGAGTTCCTCATAGCACTCGACACCATCGTCCTCTACTGGAACGGCAAACAGCGGTACGTACTCACCGCCATCGATACTGTGTCAAAAATAGCGTTCGCTCGTATGTACACCACCAAGCACTCTCGGAACGCCAAGGACTTCATCGAACGGATGGTGTACCTCTTGGACTATGATCTCGGAACACCTGCCACGACAACGGCAGTGAGTTTGAGAAAGAGTATCAAGAAGCCATTGTGGCTCTGGGCCTCGGTGACTACTGGTCTCGTGAGGTCACTCCCAAAGACAACCCAGTTAACGAACGATTCAACCGCACCATCCATGGAGAGTTTATTGCCGACGGCAATATGACCGATGACGTGACCCGGTTCAACCACAATCTGACCGAGTGGCTCATCGAGTACAACTTCGTCCGACCACACCAGAGCCTCGACTATGAGGCCCCGTGGACGTATTATCAAGAAACCGCCAAAGTGTTACCGATGTACTCATCTCGTATAGAAAATTGAGTAACGGTCGTAAATGTATTAGGATAGCACCCAGTCGTTCATGCTTTTGGTGAGTATGGACGTGCCGCCTTAGCTCAGTTGGTAGAGCATTGCATTCGTAACGCAAAGGTCCCGAGTTCGATCCTCGGAGGCGGCTCCAAAGAATACGCTGTATTCTTTGAACATGCCGAGATAGCTCAGTTGGTAGAGCACATCCATGGTAAGGATGAGGTCCGGAGTTCGATCCTCCGTCTCGGCTCCAGTTTCAAAGTCAGAGAATCCCCAGCGTCAGAAATGCGCGCCGCGCGAAGCGCGGCGTAAGGGGGAATGGGCAAACCGCGCGCTTCATGCTCCACTTGTTTTTGTTTGAACTTGTGTGCTACTTCCGGTAGCATAGCTGTGCATGGCGTACCTCATTCTAGTTCGTCACGGGCATTCGGCGTGGAATAAACTCGGCTTATGGACAGGGCATACCGATGTCTCGCTCGCTCCTGAGGGGCATGAAGAGGCGCAGCGTGCAGGAGAAATACTGAGAGATGTTCCAATACACCACGTACAGGTCTCACTCCTTCGAAGGACCCACGAGACCGCACAGGTGCTGCTTGCGGCGCACGGTACCGAAGTGGAGCATGTCCCCCACGCCGCACTTAACGAGCGACACTACGGTATTCACACCGGCAAGAATAAGTGGCAGGTGAAAGAGGAAATCGGCGACGAGGCGTTCCAGCGCTTGCGTCGTGCGTGGAATGAACCGATTCCCCAAGGCGAGACACTCAAGGATGTGCACGCGCGGGTCGTTCCCCACTACGAGCGCGAGGTGCTCCCGCGCGTCGTGCGGGGCGAGAACGTGCTCATTGTGGCGCACGGTAACACTATACGTGCACTTGTGAAGCACCTTGAAGATATCGATGAGTTGGCAATTGCCGATGTTGAGATTGCAACAGGAGAAGTGCTTTGCTACGAGCTTGATGCGGATGGGGTGGTACTGCGCAAGGATGTACGACGTACTCCCTCGGAGTAGGACCACCTTACTGCCTTGTTCGTCCTATGTAGGGACTCAATAATGTTTTGAAGAGACAGGGTGCTGCGGTTCTGGTACAATCACGGACGTAATGTGAAGTATAAGGAGATTTCTTTTGAAGAGACTTGACGTGAAAAATTAAAAAGAAGGTGCTAGCAGTAGTAAGGGAAGCCCCATGACAAATACTAATGAACGAGAAAACCGCATCGCCGAACTCGAACAGGCTATGTGTGAGCCGGATTTTTGGAAAGACTCGCAACACGCACAGGCGCTCATTCGTGAGCTGCAGGAGCTCAAAGAGCGGGCGGACGGCGGCGATCCACTCGACAGATGTCGTGCGGTGCTCGCAATCTACTCGGGAGCTGGTGGCGACGATGCAGAGGATTTTGCCGGCATGCTCTTTCGTATGTACGCAAAGCTTTGCGAGAGGAAGGGATGGGGGTTCCACATTCTCCACGAGCATGAGAACGACCACGGTGGCTACCGTAACCTCTCGCTCGAAGTTGAGGCGAAAGCCGCGTACGGTGCCCTCAAGGGCGAGTATGGCGTGCACCGACTCGTGCGCATCTCCCCCTTCAACGCCTCAGCAAAGCGCCACACCTCCTTCGTGCTCGTAGAGGTGCTCCCCGTGCTTGAAAAGACAACCCTCGAAATACCTGAGGCGGATTTTGAGGTGCAGTTTGCCCGTTCATCGGGACCGGGCGGGCAGAACGTGAACAAACGCGAGACGGCGGTGCGCCTCACCCACACCCCCACCGGTCTCTCGGTACACGTGCACGGCGAGCGCTCCCAGCAGGCAAATCGAGAGAAAGCCCGCGCGATCATCGAGGCGAAGCTCATTCGTCGCATGGAGGAAGAACGCAAGGAGACCCTCGCGGAACTCTCGACCGACCCGGGAAAAATAGAGTGGGGAAGTCAAATTCGTTCCTACGTGCTCCACCCGTACAAAATGGTGAAGGACCATCGTACCAACGTAGAGACGAGCAACACCGAAGCGGTGCTTGAGCGGGGTGAACTTGACGCTTTTCTTGAGGCAGGACGGTCGCTCACGAATGAATAGTATTTGTGCGTGTGCAGAGAAAGATATGGTATACTCTACCTCTGTGGGAGGCAGGGAGTATGAAAGTGGTGGGGAACGCGGTGCATAGGCCATCTCACCACTACAACGATACCGCCATATTCCTTGTACATTTGCACAATGATCTACTTCGACAGGGTTTCAAAGTACTACACGAATGAATCGAGGGCGCTCCACGACGTCACGCTCTCGGTCGCCCCGGGCGAGTTCGTCTCTATTGTGGGGCACTCAGGAGCGGGAAAGACCACGCTCCTAAAGCTCCTCCTCGCCGAAGAGCATCCGAGCGATGGGGCGGTGTACTTTCAATCGACCAATATCCATAAAATAGGTCGCGGGTACCTCCACCGCTACCGCCAAAAGATAGGCACCGTATTCCAAGACTTTCGACTCCTCCCGCACAAGACCACCTACGAGAACATCGCGTTTGCAATGGAGGCGGCGGGGCGCCTTGAGGAAGAGATAGCGCAAGATGTGCCACATGTGCTCGACCTGGTGGATCTTGGCAATAAAATGTGGAGCTTCCCGCACGAGCTCTCGGGCGGAGAGAAACAGCGTGTTGCGATAGCGCGCGCAATCGTGAATCAGCCCGACGTTATCATCGCTGATGAGCCGACCGGTAACCTCGACCCCATCAATACCTACGAGGTGGTGCAAATTCTTAAAAAAATCAACGACCTTGGCACCACTATCCTCCTCACGACGCACAATAAGGGGGTCATTGATTCACTGGGGCGACGTGTCATCACCATGGACTCGGGCAGAGTGGTGCGTGACGATGCGACGGGGCGGTACGTGTTGTAGCACCATGCTGGCACTCAAACGCATTATCAAGGCGGGGTTCGTGAGCTTCTGGCGGAACGGGTTTGTGTCCTTTTCCTCCATCGTGGTGATGACCATCACGCTTTTTGTGATGGGTTCACTTATTTTTATTAACGCGGTTCTCACCACGTCGCTTGAGCTGTTGAAGGACAAGGTGGATGTGAACGTCTACTTCGTCACCACGGCACCCGAGGAAAAAGTTCTTGCGCTCAAGAGTATTCTTGAAAACAAACCCGAGGTGGAGCGTGTTGAGTACATTTCACGCGATGAAGCGCTCATACGCTTTCTTGAGCGTCATAAAAACGATGAAACAGAGCTCCAGGCGATTCGTGAGCTTCCCGACAACCCTCTGCGAGCATCGCTTGCAGTGAAGGCGAAAGACCCCAGCTACTATGAGGCACTTAACACCTTCTTCTCTACTGATGAGAGTGTACTTGGAGAGAACGAGGAAAAACTCATCGCAAAGGTAAACTATAACGACAATCGCGCCGCCATTGAGAGCTTAACGCGCATCATAGACGGCATTGAGCGGTTTGGTCTTGTGGTGACAGGATTTCTCTGTGCTGCCTCAATCATCATCATTTTCAACACGATACGCATGGCGATTTACATCGCGCGGGAAGAAATCGCGGTCATGCGACTCGTGGGCGCCTCAGACCTCTACATCCGCGGACCGTTTGTGTTTGAGGGAATCATGTATGGGTTTGTGGCGGGTATCGTGACGCTCGTCCTGTTTTATCCGATCACCTTCTGGCTCGGTCCTAAGACAATGGCATTTTTCGGCGACTTCAACCTCTTTGTGTATTACACATCGCATTTTGGCCCCATTTTTCTCGCCATTATCGGCACGGGCATGCTCCTCGGAGCTATCTCGAGTTTCCTTGCAGTAAAAAAGTACCTCCACGTCTAAGCCGCCATGAGCACCTCCGTTAGATCCCGACGCCGAAGCACCAAGTACATTTTCGTCGTCGGCGGTGTGATGAGTGGCGTGGGGAAGGGTGTCGCCACCTCATCAATAAGTATGCTCCTCAAGGCCCGTGGGCTCGCGGTGACCACGCTTAAAATAGACCCCTACATCAACGTGGACGCCGGCACGATGAATCCTACCGAGCACGGCGAGGTGTTTGTGCTCCATGACGGCGATGAGACCGATCAAGACATGGGGAGCTACGAGCGCTTCCTCGGGGTCGACCTCACCCGTGACAACTACATGACGACGGGTCGCGTGTATGAGAGCGTCATTGCCCGCGAGCGCAATCTTGGCTACGGAGGCAGGTGTGTACAGGTGGTGCCACACATTCCGCTTGAGGTTATCGCACGCATCAAACGGGCCGCGACGCGTGCAAAAGCGGAGGTGGTGGTGGTTGAGATTGGTGGCACGGTGGGTGAGTACGAGAACATCCTCTTTCTCGAAGCGGTGCGCATGCTCAAGCTCGAATGGCCAGCAGACGTGCTCACGGTCATGGTGAGCTACCTGCCCGTTCCATCGAAAATAGGGGAGATGAAGACGAAGCCCACCCAGCACGCGGTGCGCACCATAGACGGCGCGGGCGTGCATCCCGACTTCCTCATTGCGCGGGCCGACCGACCGCTCGACAAGAAGCGCAAGGAGAAGCTCGCCCTCTTCTGCAACGTGCCCGAGGAGCACATCATCAGTGCACCCGATGTGGAAAGTATCTACGATGTGCCACTCAACTTCGAGAAGGACAGTTTTTCCGACCTCCTTATGAAGCGTCTTGGAGTGAAGCCTCGAAACAGCACTGAGCTCTCGGCGTGGAGAAGCTACGTGCGCAAGACCAAGCAGGCCAAAGACGAGGTATCGATCGCGGTCGTAGGTAAGTACTTCGACACCGGCGACTTCGTCCTCTCTGATGCGTACCTCTCAGTCCTTGAGTCCTTGAAGTACTCAAGCTACTCGCAGGGGAAAAAGCCTTTCATTCATTGGCTCAATGCGAAAGACTACACACAGGGGGTGCCGAAGGGCTCACTCGAGGGTTACGACGGTATTCTCGTGCCGGGCGGGTTCGGAGAGACAGGTATCGAGGGGAAGATTAATGTGATTGAGTATGCACGTACCCATAAGGTGCCTTACTTCGGCCTCTGCTACGGCATGCAGCTTATGGTGGTGGAGTATGCCCGCCACGTGCTTGGTCTTACCGGAGCACACACAACAGAGATAGACCCTGCCACCGCGCACCCGGTGATCGACATCCTCCCCGAGCAGAAAGAGCTCATGAAAAAGAAAAACTACGGAGGCACCATGCGGCTCGGTGCGTATCCAGCGGAGCTTGGCAAGGGGACTATCGCACGAAAACTCTACGGTGCCGAGAAAATCGAGGAGCGTCACCGTCATCGCTATGAGGTGAATCCACTTTACATTGAAAAGCTCACGCACGCAGGGCTTGTATTTTCAGGGAAAAGCCCCGATGGGGTGCTCATGGAAATCGCCGAGCTCCCGCAAAACGTCCACCCCTTCTTCCTTGGCACCCAGTTCCATCCCGAGTTCACGGCCCGACCGCTCCGCCCCAACCCGTTGTTTACAGGCTTCGTGAAGGCTGCGGCAGAGTACGGCAACTGAAACCCTTCCACTCGTATGAAAAGCGGGGCCGTTGTCTCGGCCCCGCGCGCGTTTCCTCATTGCACCTCCCAAAAAAGAACATTTATCTGCTCCAGCAAGAACGTGAAGACTTCCATGGGCGCAGTCCTTCGCGTTTGAAAAGGATGCGCGCCCACGCAAGATTACCTTCAGGTGTGGTGATGTCTATTCCCCGTGCTCGGGCATCGTCCATGTGTGCGGGAACGTGAATCTGCATAATGCCGATTGCGTTCCTTGCGCTTCGGACGAGCGTGCCATCGGGTTTTCGATGCATGAGATTGCTCTCACACTTCGCCACACGCACCATGATGGGTGCGTCAGGGAATGTCTCCTGTACGAGACGCTTAACTGTGTGGGGCGGAAGAAAACCTGCTTGAGCCTGCTTAGGAACAGCCACGAGTGCCGAAAAAAGAAGTCCGGCGGCCAATCCCAAAATGCCCAAGGTACGGGTGCGAATTGCGCTTCGCAATGCTCAACTCCTCACTGTTTCACCTACCGCCGAGACGTGCGGTGACCACGATTCTTACACTATTGCATCTCTTTGTGGGTAGGGTATGCTCCGTTCAGACAAGGAGGTCCATGATGCCAGAAATGCCTGCCAACCTCCTCATTGGAGGGAGTACGTTCACACTTGCGTTTTCAGTTAATGAATCAATTGCGAAGCCCGTCAAAGATCTTGCGCATGCGACACTCCTCATTATGTTCTCGCACTTCGGCTTCCCGGATGTGTGGTCGATGAAGTGGCGTACAGAAGTAGGGCAAGATTGGAGCACAATCAAGCTACTCACCGAATGTCCGTTTTCGTTTACGACCCTCTGTGCTTCCTTCGGAATCCCACCAGAAGGTGCAAACATCGAACAACTTGCTGCATGCTCACCCGCGCATTTGCGACGAACCGGTAGGATTATGCGGCGCGTGCGCAGAATACGTACGACCTTCACTGAGCCGAAGTGTGCGATAACAGGGAGGTCAGCAGATGTGGTCGGAGGGGTAGTGCTCCAATTTCCTACGAGGAGGGAGGACAGTCCTCGTTCAGAGCACATGGGTTACCTCATCTTTCCCAATACGACGGATTATCCCGAGAGCAATGTAGTATAAATTCGTTCTTACAAAGACTGACATACATCACAAATAGTGGTACTATCGGCGTGCGCGAGCACGCCGCCACTTTTTGCCGGATCGTCTAATGGTAGGACAACGGATTCTGGCTCCGTTTATCTAGGTTCGAGTCCTAGTCCGGCAGCAGCGTAGTGAGACCTACCGAGACGGCTAAAAACGTCGTTTCGGCCAGAAAGTTTTAGGCATCAGTCATGGGCACGAACTTTCAGGAATCACGCGATCCTATTCTGAAATTGCATACCTGCTGAGAGCAGTAGCCAGAACACAAATCCACCCAATAGGGTGGATTTGTGTTATAACGGAGTCACTATGAAAGAACGGTTATTACACGGAAGTCCACTTCGATATCTTATGGCGCTAAGTAATGGTAAAGAGTATATCGCAGTAGACAACCTAGGGTCAGCTCGCGAAATTCCTAATGGGTATGCAGTACTCGAAGGAGATGACGGTGGGACGATTTATGCAACTGCACCAGTACGACTGATCATGTGCTCTGAAAATGAGTTGCAGAGATTGTTGCACTCATTGGATGCCATAGTTTGGCCACACAACGAGGATGATACGAGAAGAATTGTATACGAACCACATGACGTTGGTGACATTGTGGCTGGAGGCATGGGTGGAGGAAAGATTGGAGAAGGCGTTTGGGTACACCCTGTGCTCGACGCTCATCGTGAAGCCGTTATCGATATTATCACAGGAAAGCGGAACACTAGTGATGTCTTCCGGTAACTTATGTTGGTAGAATTCTTTTTCTCGATCGTCGGCATAGTCGTGACCATCTGGTCTTACATTTGGTGGAAGAAGTACAAACACCGCGACTACCTTTGGCTAACTATAGTGTGGTGCATTTTTGCTATAAATAATACTGTCGATGATTTACTCAACTATTTCTTGCTACCAGAACCTACCTATGAGAACCTGCCATTCTTTCTTACGCATAGCGTGCTCAACTGGGCTATTATGCTGACGGCGGCAGTCTACTTTGTTGCGATTGTTGGGTACAAATGGAATGGTGGTTGGGGTCCGAGAAAAGAAAGAATTCTTACGTGGCTAATGAGTAGGTACGGGGTTTTGGTAATTTTTGCAACTACACTTGGTGTTGCGGCAATTTACGTTCTTCAGGGATATGGACTACTACCTGATATCATATAGGAATCTATGTTGGCCATGAACATCGCGCTACGATTTGGTGTAGTCGATGGCAATCAACGTGCCGCTACGTGGCACTTGCGATACCAGATTAGTGCCAAATCTGGTCTGCCCGAGCTTTACCTTCTCTGTCGCGAGTTACGCGGAGCTATTCATGCAAGCATGCATCCGACAGGGCAATGGCATGTTGCTTATCCAGAGCACGTCTTCAATCGTGATATCAAAGAGATCAGTCCTATTGGAACCGACCGATATATACAGAAATGGACGAGACCGAAAGAACTAAAACCAGGCATAACTCTAGCCTTTCATATCATCACTCCGAGCAGTGCCGTGAAAACGGCATTCGTCGAGGATGGAAGGACGATCATCAAAATACCTAGAGCGTCAGAGAACAAAGCAACAGACATAATGATTCTGATAGTCGGTGCACAAACAACCATACATACTATTAAGAACGCACACGAAGTCGGTGCTATTCAAATGAACAATGGAGAAAAGGTGCTTGTGATACACAGGGAGATAGATATACCGACCCCTTTCAGGGGCACGTTGCAAGTGTCCCCACGGTATCTAAAAGGTAGGTCAAAAGATGATCTGGTGGGAGTTGACCTAAGCGCAATCGCCTTTGGCGAAGTGAGTGACGGTTCTCGACTTATTTGGGACTGCGCTGTTACAAGAAGTGTTGTTAAGTAGAAAGATACTTTTGTTTGCAAGAACCAGCCTGCTTTTTAAGCAACTGAGCAGCCCTCGCTTCTCATAAATCGGCCGCTTATGTAGAATGTGCTTCGCGTAGTTCCTAATGTCTACCTCCCGCACCTTCACCTTTGCTGATTTCTGCCCAAGCACCGACTCCTGAAATTCATTGTGTGATTCGATCTCAGCTTTGATTTTGTCTTTCATACCAATCTCGTCGAGCGCCACCGTGTCGAGAATGTTGGCGAGCTGTTCAATCAGGTCATCTTCACGTAGGTATCCGCACGGGCAATTCTTATCTTTGAACTTCGTACATCCGTAGTACACGTAGCGGGCGAGGGTACCATCTTTTAGTTTCTTGAACTTCTCGTCAGCGGTCACACCTGACCCGCAAAGCCCGCACGTTATCATACGAGTGAACGCAAATTCCTTGTCCTGCGCCCGTACCAGATGATCAGTGGTGACCTGCTTTTGGACGAGGTTGAAGAGGTCCATGGTGATGATTGGGTCGTGTTTTCCTGTGTACCATTGACCGCTTCCTTTTGGATATTCAAACTCGCCGTAGTAGAAGGTACTCTTAAAAATTAAGTAAATATTACTCAGGGTCAGCGCCTTCCCATGCTTTGTTGTGAACCGCATTTCATGCGATAGCCACTTAAAGATCTTTCGTCCCGACCACCCGTCATATGCTACTTTCTCAAACATCTGTTTGATGACGGGTGCACGTAGTTCGTCGATCATAACCTCGCACTTCCTGTTTCTGTCCGAGTGACTCAAGTATCCAGTTGGCGGCACAGAAGGCCACAGACCCATTTCGCACCGTGCCCTGAGTCCTCGCTTCACGTTCACCATCTTATTGTCATTTTCGAGCTTAGCTTGCGACCCAAGGATCATTAGCAAGAATTTCTCGTTCGGGTTGTTCGTAAACTTCTGTCCATATGTGCGAATCTCGTGAAGGAGTTTTTGATCCATCAAGTCAACGACGCTTCCAAGGTCGCCAGCGTTGCGAGAGAGTCGGTCTGGTGCCCAAGTGAGTATCCCGTTGAACTTACCTTGTCTGATTTCACTAATCAGTTCGTTGTATACGGGTCGTTGACCTACTTCTTTCGAGGAATGTGATTCTCGCTTAATCTCCACTATTTCCAGCCCGTCTCGTTCTGCAAGGGCAACCATTTCGCGCACCTGCGAATCTATCGATAGGGCCTGTTTATCCTCTTGTTCGGTCGATTTCCGGGCATAGAGGCAGTATTTTATCGCTGTGGGGTCTATTCCTTGTGCCAGACCCGCCGCTGGCTTTTGTGTTGTTTCCATACACCACAATGAATGACGCAACACGCCCCAACAGTCTAGTGTGCCCGAACCTCCTTAAGTTGGTAACCGTTACAAGGCGTCTGGGCGCGGGCCCGTGAAGATGCCACATGATCCTCCCTTAGGATTGTTCTCAATGATCTTTAAGACCAGAATCGCGAAGGCGTCTGCAAGGTCGTCATGCTTCTCCTTACCAAATCCCGTCAGTTGCTCAATGAGCTCTTCGCACCCGGTCTCGGGGAAGAGCACCCTACCTTCCTTAATGAATGACGTGGTCAACCGCAGACGTGCTGTTTTGTCGCTCCTTCCGGTCGGTACTCCCTCGACGTCATATTTTTGACTATCAAATACCTGCACCAGAGCTTTTTGGTACCCAACATCCTCGATATACAACTTGACGCGATAATGTGTCTGCTTATGCACTGCAACGAGTGACTTGATGCATGCAACTTGTTCTGGAAACGTCATACGCGCATTTATGGGATTTGGCTGTATGTATATACACATGTCCTTGCCGTAGCCGTGCGTGTATCCGACCACCATGGCGGTGCAGTCGGCTGATTCTTTCTCACTCACTGCCAAATCAATTCCGATTGATATGTTCCGCAAATTGTGCCGTGGCTCGGTGCTGTAGCACTGAATCCATTCAGGGTGCACTACTTGCTCTTCGGTCGAGATGATCTTAAGGAGGTACTCTCGATACCAAGCTGTTTCGCTCATAGTCTTCTGTCGTTCTGCTTCAATGTCGTCGGTTGTTGGATACTTGCCCGGCCAGAGGGGATTGCCTTGAATATCCACAATGGGATACTCCCGATATACGCCGTTGAGGTGCGTCATCTCGCCGCTCTCGATCTTTCTCTGGAGGCGTTTCAGTACAGAGTCTTCGTGGAGGAGGTTGCCCACCGCAATCACACGTGTTCGCTTATCTCCCGCAGGAATCACCTCGCTCGTGAGCCAGTTGAATGCTTTGTCGCGACCCTCTCTGGTTTTAACCGAGTTGGTGTCCTCGATGTCGTCGAGAATGATGAGATCTGGACGATACTCGCCGTGGCGCATACCACGGATGCTCTGCTCGACGGAGCTAATCATAATCTTTACGTTGAGTCGCTTAATGATGATCGCCGTAGCATTGCCCAGATCGTTTCTTTCCTCCGTAAATGGCCCGAGGTCTTTCTTCAGCAGGTCGTTGTGCATCAGTTCGTTCTTGATATTGAGGAGGTACTGCCGCGACTTCTGCTCGGTCTGTCCGCAGATGACAATAAATTTACGCTGTTGCACCCCCAATATTGACCACAGTACGTAGGCGGTCGTGACAATAGTCGACTTGGCGGACCCACGGAAGGCGCAAATGACCGCAAGCTTGTTCGTCTCGTCCTCGAGGATATCGAATAGCTCGTTGTGGAAGTCCGCCGTCTCGTATTGCAGGTATCGATGAAAGTAGATCGGGAAGAAATACTCAAGACGCTGCCGCACGAGAGCTTTGCGCATTACCTTATCAGAGAGCACCGTGTCAAAAAGTTGCTCTGATTTACTTTTCTTTTTTCTTGCCATAGTTGCGTAAGGAGGAGAGCTTGAGCGCTTCGCGAATTAGTTTCTTCTGCTCTTTTGTGAGCGGCTCGTTGTTGTCTAGAAGGGAATTAGACACCTCCAGTTTGTTGCTATACCGGGGGTTATGCGTCGAGAGGTACAGTCTAATCGCTTCAATCTTCTTATCTCCAATGAGCGAAAAAAGCTGGTTCTCTGCAATATCGCTCATAAACATGCGGCCTTCGGTAAGTGCTCCATCCACCTGTTTTTCAAACCGCTTGTCTGCTTTTATCCAGCGGTATACGGTCGCCCGCGCAACGCCGACTTTCTGGCATGCTGTCTCGATTGTGGGAGTGCGTTTAAGTTGCTCGAGGAACGCCTCCTTGAGTTTGTTTTGCCGAGCGGTGATGGTGTCACGTCTACTCATACCGCTCTGCCTTACGACCGGTTAACTTTTCGTACCGCGCGATGATGGTTTGGCAATACTCTGGGTCGAGTTCAACACCGATACAGATACGCTTGGTCTGCTCACAAGCGAGCAGGGTGGTACCTGATCCAAGGAAGCCATCGAACACCACGTCACCGACTCGGGTGCAGTTGAGAATAAGATGACGTATGAGTGCGATCGGCTTTGTTGTAGGGTGCATCGCGCTTTTGTTCGGTTTTGGGTATACGAGGACACTCTTGTCTTTGGATTTAAGAAACTCGTGTGTGCCGTACCAGCCATAAGCGATGAGTTCGTGCTGTGGTGCGTAGTCCATCCGTCCTATAACGGCATGCGTCTTGACCCATATGAGGAGCTGGGCGAACTTGACGCCTCCCTGGACCAACCCCTCGCGCAGGGCAAAAACCATCTTGTCGGAGTTGAAGATGTAGATGGAATTCTTGCGGGCAAGGAAAGGTGTAATCACTCCGATCCAATCACTACTGAACTTGCGGTACTCCTCGTCGCTTTGGAGGTGGTCGTTCGCAATTACTTTGCTCTTAGCGAGCGTCTGGAACCCCTCCTTGCTTTCAGTCACAGCAACACCGTACGGGGGGTCCGAAATGACGGCATTGATTTTATTCTTTCCAACGAGCTTGGCGACCATATCCTTGCTACGTGCATCCCCACACAGAAGAAGATGGCTACTGAGGCAAAAGATGTCCCCGGGCTTAATTGAGTTTGATGACTTCGACATGTGAGAGTTGCTTAAAGCGGTTAATAATGACTTGGCAGAACACTGGCTCCATCTCGCACATGTATGCAGTTCTCTTTAATTGCTCGCATGCCGAGAGGATACTTCCCGAGCCAGCAGTAAGGTCGAGCACGATATCACCGGGTCGAGTACAACGACGAAGCGCTTTTTCATGGAGCGTAGGGCTCTTTTGTGTCGGATGCTGATACTCGGAACTGGGTAGGCGCTTAACGAGCCAGATGTTTAGGAGGTCGAGAATGTCGTCAGTGAGTCGATTGCCTGACGTCACTTCCTTGTTCTGAATTTCGTTCAGGTTCTTAATCTTGTCATTCAGCCATGGCCGACCAATGGTGCCGTACACACAAAACTCCGTCACCTTATTGAAGGCATTCTTCGGGGTAGGTGACTGATTGTCTTTAATCCAGACACAAAGACGCTTCGAATCAATCCCGAGTTCCTTGTAGAGCTCCTGGAAAAGCCAGACATACCGTTCGTCACACCAGAACATGATGTGTGCATTTGCTTTACTTACCGTGAGGGCATTCTGCATCACACTTCCCACAAATCGCTCGTACTCCGCATCAGTCTTATTGTCATTGGTGGTTCCGCCATAGCGAGCCTTGTTTCCGACCCCTTTGTCATACGACAGGTCGATATTGAAGGGTAAATCATCGTTGACCATGTCGGCAGTTTCCCCAGCCATCAAACGCTTCACGTTCTCTGGGTCGGTAGCGTCAGCGCAAAGCAGCCGATGCCGACCGAGGGCAAAATAGTCCCCGGGTTTGATATCGGTATCAAGCGCTTTCTGTACCTCCTTTTCCTCATCAAACGCATCGTCAACAATCTCCAGGTTGTCGTCAAAAATGTTTGAGAGGTCGAGCGAATCGAATCCAGCCGTGAGGAGTTCATCAATGTCGAACTCGGCCGCTAACTTCTCGAAGTCCCATGATCCTCCAGACCTGTTAGACGTGAGCAGATAGTCGCGAAACTCCGCTTCGGACAGCGGCCGATTCGGTACCCGTACTTCGATTTCTTCCTCTTCACGCCCAATCAGCGAGAGTGCAAGTACTCGCTGATTTCCCGCAACCAGGGTGCCGTCCGTATTGATGGCAGGCAACTCGGCAAGGTTGAACTTCTTGAGGCTGCGCTTCAGTCCATCAAGCTGTGCTTCTGATAATTTGCGAGGGTTCTTTACATAGCGAATAAGGTCCTTTACTTTGCGGCGTTCGGTGCGCCATGCTAACTTTTGCTTCGCCATACTGTGACTGATTAGTTGGTAATCAGTCCAGCAAAAACACCAACGCTGTGGTTGGTGTTTTTGCATACGTCTGTAGAGACACTCGACGGATGCAACAAACACTAACCATGATTGGTTACGTTTGTTACCTCCGTCAATGGCCCCTTGGTAGATAGCCGTTAGACGACCATCACCCGGCAACTGCCTCGACTCAAAAGATGCATTGCATCTCGCCGCCTCATTTTGTTTTGGCGCGAAAGGTGAACGAATTCACTGGACTGCATTTAGTTTACAGCACACATGGTTTGAGATGCAAGCTTCGCAACCGTCCGAAGCTAAGTTAGGGTACCCCTAGAGTCGACGGGAGCTCAATTGTGCGCTATTCTCTTAGTGTACAACTGAATAGTAATCCCGAAAGGGGCAGGACCTAAACCATCAGCACATGCTGGCGGCATGGTCTAAGAATCGCAAGCAACGTAGAGAACCCGTCATTCAGGGCGTTGCTTGCGTTATCAGGGGAAACTCTGGTAGGAGTCTTCGGACTCTCCTGGTGGCGGGCTTTGTGCATCCGGCCATCGGCTAAACCGCAAGCAACACCATGTCTATAATCATTTCCAAGGACGGCAACAAAGCCGTTCGGGTAGAGAAGTCTACCATCGAAAAGGAGAACTATCTCCAAGAGTACATATATCAGAATCCGGAGAGCATCCCACTCTACGATATCAAGGAGGATATACGACTACTTATCCTCGCTCGTGAGTTTTCTACCAACAGCGGCCCTATCGATGCACTCGGTATCGACCAGTATGGCAGTATCTATATTGTTGAAACAAAACTCTACAAGAACACCGACAAGCGTACCGTTATTGCGCAAGCACTCGACTACGGTGCTGCACTCTGGAAGCATTCGGGTGATTTCAATGAGTTTCTCTCAATCCTCGACCAGCATACGCAAAAGGTGTTTGGTATGCGTGCAGCTGCAAAAGCGCAAGACTTTTTCAACCTCACTGACGATGAGGTCAGCGTGATACTCGATCGTATGCGTTCAAACCTCGACGACGGGGTGTTTCACTTCGTGGTTCTCATGGACAAGCTTGATGACCGACTCAAAGATCTCATTCTCTACGTGAACCAAAACAGTCAGTTTGATATCTATGCCGTTGAACTCGAATACTACACTCACGACACGTACGAAATCATCATCCCCAAGATCTTCGGTGCAGAAGTGAAGAAAGAGATTGGCACCGTAAAGAGCGCACAGGGTAAGGTGTGGAATTGGGAGCTGTTCAAAGCGCATTTACAGAGCTATGGGGATGCAGAGGTCAAAGCGGCACAAGCCATGCTTGAGTGGACACAAAACAACAATATGGAGGTTTCTTGGGCCACAAGCCAACGCGGTGGTTTCTTCCCACGCTTCTACAACAGGGAAGGAAAGAAGTTTGTTCCGTTTGTCGTATCGGGCGACGGTAAGCTGGGGTGGAATGCACC
Organism: uncultured Candidatus Saccharibacteria bacterium; assembly: GCA_964383505.1. Classification (GTDB taxonomy): domain Bacteria; phylum Patescibacteriota; class Minisyncoccia; order Phycocordibacterales; family UBA12088; genus CAYLHB01. Next base: position 29,719 of record CAYLHB010000002.1, on the reverse strand, counting down.
GCATCAGGGTAACTTGAGTCCAGCACCGTTTGACCTACCAGAAAAGCGCGTAGAGATCCTTGAGCAGTTACGAACGATCGAGGGTGCCGAAGTCGACACGTCAAACGTCGACGGCTACAGCGCACTCAGGCTACCACTTGCCGCACTCGCGAATCCTGACGCACAGCAAAAGTTCTTCGACATCTGTACCTGGGTCAGGCATACGTTGGAGCAGTAATCTCACTGGCCTCCACTGCATCCTCTCAACGGTCCCTGAGGTTCGTGGCAGGATACGACAGGCACTCAACTCATAGCACCGTACAGACAAGCCGACCTTGCGGTCGGCTTGTCTACCATCATCATAGATGGCTATTGATCCAGTCCCACACTTCCTTGCTCATCCACCCCTGGTGGTTACCAGAGCTGAGTCGACAGATGAAGTGGTGATCATCTCGATCTGTTGCCGAACGGATGTGGTCGCACGCTTGGTTTGGGCTGAGCGACGTCGCGATGAACCAGACAGAGTCTAGGTTGGGGTCGCGCTTGGTCTCGCCCAGCTGCTCGATAGCCGCGTACAGTTTCCTGTAGTCTTTGACCTTGTTTAGGTCGTAGGTCAGCATGAGTACCATAGGCACTTATTAGATGCTGGTGCTTGTAATGTGCAGTGGGGTGTGTAGGCTGTAGGAACAGGGGTACAGACCCTTTGTACTCGGCAGTCAGAACGCACCAACGTTCACCCCGACTGCAGAGGCTACCGCATAGCGACGACTTCCTTTTTTGCGAGAGGGTCGTCGTTTTGCGTTGGAACCTCTTGTAGTATACAGGACACAGGGTGCCACGCAACTTTACACATGTTAAGTTGCATTTAGCAACACATTGTGCTAGGATGGCAATCATGCCAATAAACAAAACAGAATTCATAACGCCCACCCAGCTTGCCAAGATGCTGGGGATATCTCGTGTCGCAGTACACCAGAAGATCAAAAAAGGTGAGATTGAGGCTGAAAATGTCGGCGATCCCTCAAAACCCACCTACCTTATACCAAAGTCCTCCTTATCCGCGGAGTTGCAAGGGCGCATTGAGAAAGAGAAAGGCAAAATACGAGAAAGCGTGGTAGGGAAAGGCGTGCACCACGACCTAAGTTTTGAAAAGGAGCTATGGGCGGCAGCCGACAAGCTTAGGGGCAATATTGACGTGTCGGAGTATAAAAATATAGTGCTTGGGCTTCTATTTTTGAAGTACATTTCTGATGCGTTCGTTAAGCGGCGTGAAGAGCTCGAAACGTTCACGCGTAATCCAAATAATGAGGATTTTTACGTAGCTGACGACAAAGCACGTGCACAGATACTTGAGACTAAGGATTTCTATAAAAGCGTAGGCGTGTTCTATGTCCCTGCAAAGTCACGTTGGGAGTACTTACAGACCAAGACGATGCAGTCGGACATTGGACAAGTGCTCGACAAAGCTATGGAGTATATCGAGGACGACAACCACGCAGAGCTGGAGGGCGTTCTGCCAAAGATATATACACGCACGACTCTTGACCATGCGGTGATTGGTGAGCTTGTAAACATTTTCTCCCGTATTTCGTTCGACCATGATTTCGACCGGGAGAAAGACATTCTTGGTCGTATTTATGAATACTTCCTCGGCCAGTTTGCTTCTTCCGAAGGAAAGCGTGGAGGTGAATTTTTTACCCCTCGGTCAATCGTCAAGCTTCTTGTTGAAATTCTTGAACCTTACGAAAACGCCCGCGTATTAGACCCTGCCTGTGGAAGTGGAGGAATGTTTGTATCCATGGGTGAGTATCTTCGCAATCATGGGCAAGATTCTTCCAAACTGGCTATAAATGGTCAGGAGAGTAATCAGACCACTCTTCGACTCGCAAAGATGAACCTTGCGATTCGCGGACTCTCTGGAAAGATTGAGCTTGGCAATACCTACTACGAAGATAAGTTCCCTCATCTGCAAGCTGATTTCGTTATCGCTAATCCTCCTTTCAATGCAGAGTGGGATCCATCCAAACTGTCAGATAGCGATCCTCGTATCACTCTTGGCGTGCCACAAAGTAGTAACGCAAACTTTATGTGGGTACAGCATTTTACTCACCATCTCGCACCAAATGGGTATGCTGGGTTCGTTATGCCCAATGGTGCAACAGCTGTTGCAGGCAAGGAGGGTGAACTTCGCCAAAAATTAGTTGAAGCGGATTTGGTGGACGTTATTATTTCTTGTCCCCCTAAACTTTTTTACAATGTACCTTTGCCAGTCTCCCTTTGGTTTCTGGCAAAAAATAAATCTGGAGATCGTTTTCGGAAACGCCCAGGTGAGACACTCTTCGTCGACGCAAGGAACATATTTGAGCAGATTTCTCGAAAACAGGTTGTCTTAAACCCGGATCATATTAAGCAAATAGCAAACGTTGTTCGTGCTTGGCGTGGCGAGTCAGATGCTGAAAAATATAACGACATTCCTGGTTTTTGTAAGTCTGTAAATCTTGAGCAAATTAGGAGTAACAAATATTATCTCAACCCCGGACTGTATGTGGGCCTCGTGGAGTCTGAGAATGAAAAGGTGTCGTTTGATGAAAATCTCGCAATAACTTCTCGTTTTCTAAAAAAGCAAACGAAGACCAACCAAGCTCTTAACAGAGAAATTTCTTCAAAACTAAGTAAATTCTATCCTCATCACGATTGGAGTGACCTGGACTTCTCTTCACGCGAAATATTAGAAGATTTGTGCAAGCGAATTTTTGCTGAGTGGTTTGTAAAATTCAATTATCCATCTAATTCGAATATCAAACTTGTCGACAGTGGAATGGGTCAAATTCCAGAAGGTTGGTCTAAGGGTGCTCTGACCGATAATGTGGATGTTCTCGGTGGGGGTACCCCAAAAACAGACGTTAACGAATATTGGAATGGCGCTATTCCATTTTTTACACCCGGCGATGCAAACGGTTCATTCTATTCTTTAAAAACTGAGAAATATATAACACAGGAAGGCTTAGAGAACTGCAACAGCTCACTATATCCGAAGAATACTGTTTTTCTCACTGCACGTGGCACAGTAGGAAAACTTGCACTTGCGGGTGTACCCATGGCAATGAACCAATCATGCTACGCTCTCAAGGGAAAAGACGGGATTTCCAGCTTCTATGTGTACCTTCTTGTCCAAAGATTAATAGAGAGTCTGCAGAAGATTGCTGTAGGTGGAGTTTTTGACGCCATTACAACGGCGACACTTAAGAATATTCAGGTTGTTAATCCTCCCGCCTCACTAATCGAGGAGTTTGACGAATTGGTTCAACCAATCTTTGAGTTTATTCTCGCTACTCAACAGGAATACGGGAATCTTTTGGAGGCTCGCAAATCCTCGGAAAAAATCACATGAATCCTCTCAACGAAAACAATTTAACTGAGCAGTCGCTCATAGAATGGCTTCAAGGCGAGGGCTATGAGTATGCCTACGGACCAGACATTGCCCCAAAACAACCCAGTGCGGAGCGGGCGCTTTTTAATGAGGTGGTCTTAAAGAATCGCCTCCTCACTTCCGTTCATCGATTTAATCCTCAGCTTCCTGCTGAACAGGCAGAACAAGTGGTTGCTGATATCGCGAGCTACCACAATGCCGATATTGTCCTCGGCAATAAGGAAATATTTACTTTCCTTACCGAGGGAGTGAAGAAGACGTGGCGAGAGAATGGTGAGGAAAAGACCGAAGTTGTGAAGTTGATTGATTTCACAAATGTAGATGCGAATGAGTTCTTGATCGTCAATCAATTTACAGTCCAAGGTATCGAGAATGTTTGCCGTCTTGATGGTGTGGTATTTGTGAATGGTATTCCGCTTGCGGTATTTGAACTCAAAAACCCCGTGCGTGAGCAGGCGACCATCGGGCAGGCGTACCGTGACATGGAGTACTACAAAAAGGAAATTCCAAAGCTTTTTCTGTACAACCAGGTTGTTTGCCTCAGTGACCTTACCGATGCCCGTCATGGCACCATATCCTCCTCGTGGGAGCGGTATGGTACCTGGAAGGGGATCGAGTCGGAGAGTGATGCGCCAAAGAGCGCGACAGAGCTCGAAGTGCTCGCAAATGGTCTTTTCAATAAAGCCCGTTTGCTTGATGTGATACAAAACTTCACCGTGTTTGAGGCAGACGGCGACGGTGATGCGGTGACCTACACCAAGAAAATGGCGTTGTACCACCAGTACTATGGGGTGAATAAGACCATCGACAGTACCGTACGATCGGTCCTAGGTGAACAAGAGCGGAAGATTGGCGTTTTTTGGCATACGCAGGGGTCGGGCAAATCATTATCGATGGTGTTCTACGTGAACAAGACGAAGCGGATCCATGAACTTAAAAGTCCGGCGTATGTGTTCCTCACTGACCGCGAAGATCTCGACGATCAACTATTCAAAACATTTAGTCGTACGGGATACGGCACGCTCGCGAAGCGCGCTTCAAGCATTAGAGACTTGAAAGACCGACTCTCACACCTGGGATCCGAACTTATCTTCACCACCATTCAGAAATTCCAAGACGATCCAGATGCGAACGCGGCCCTTACCGATCGGGAAAACATCATTGTCCTTACGGACGAAGCACATCGTACCCAATACAGCATGCTTGCGGGTAACGTACGTCAGGCCTTGCCGAATGCGAGCTTTTTGGGGGTGACCGGAACACCAATATCACAGCATAGTCGTGATACCATGCGCGTGTTTGGCGATGTGGTGAGTTCATACAAGATAGGCCAAGCGGTCAAGGATAATGCAACCGTGCCTATCTACTACGAGGGGCGACTTATTCCACTTCACCTTGCAGACCAGTTTGTTGATAGCAAGCTCGATGAGATATTGGGTGAGATCGTTATCGATGAGCGAATAAAGGTACAAAAAGAATGGGCGGTACTCGAACAGATGGTGGGTACACCGGATCGTATCGAAACAATATCAAAAGATATAGTCTCCCACTTTACCAATCGACCCATAGAAGGAAAGGCGATGGTGGTGACCATGAGCCGCGCTATTGCCGTCGCGGTATACCAAGCGATACAGAAGATACCTGGGGCACCCGAATGCGCGGTGATCATATCCGGCATGGATGATTTTGCGGGGCAGTTGCAGCCAGAACATGACGTGAAGAAGCTTGAAAAGCGCTTCAAGAAAGCGAGCGACCCTTTGCGCATCGCCATCGTGTGCGATATGTGGCTCACCGGGTTTGATGTGCCGTGTTTGCATACCATGTACCTCGATAAGCCACTCAAGAATCATGGACTCATGCAAGCGATCGCACGGGTCAATCGTATCTACAAAGATAAGCCGGGCGGTTTGATTGTGGACTACATAGGTGTTGCGGAAAATCTCAAGAAGGCACTTGCAATCTATGATGCGGATGTGCAGAAAGAGGCGATGATACCGCTTGATGAGGTGATACGCGCAATGAAGAAACTTCACGGGGACGTGTTGCAGTATTTTGCCGCTATCGACTTTTCCGGGTGGAGGCAGAAAAAGGGGATCGAGCTGGTAGAGTTGTTCCAATCCGCAATGAATGAGGTTGTCTCGGAGCAAGGCCATCTGTCGGATGATCGTAAAATGGCGTACATGGGTGCGGTGTCAAAGCTTTCCAACCTTCACGCGCTTGTGATGCCAGGCTCTGAAGCGATGGAGATTGCGACGGATGTGCAGTTTTTCCAGTCTATTCGCGATGCCTTACACAAGCAGACGGTGATTCCCCATATCATCTTTCCTGAAGCGACCGAGAGTGCTATCCGAAGCTTAGTGCAAGATGCGGTGCAGGCCGAGGGCGTGATTGACCTCTTTACCAAAGAAGGCGAGGAGAAAAAGATCATCTCGATATTTGACGCGCGGTTTGCTGAGGAGATCAATAAATCGAAGTATCAAAATCTTGCTATTGATACGGTGCGGAAGATGCTCGACAAAGAGATTAAGGTTCGCTCTCGTACCAACAAAGCTCGATACGAAACCATGCTCACCCTCCTAACCGACCTTATCGAGAAGTACGAGAACAACGTTATCAGTTCCGCAGAGATCATCAAGCACCTGCTTGCTATTGCCGATGATATACAGAAGCTCGACGAGGAGAGTAGGGAGCTAGGGCTTTCTGAAGAGGAGGTGGTCTTTTATGACACCCTAGTGACTGACCCGGATCTCAAAAAAGCAGGTATCGATATTAAGGATTTTGTTAAAGAACTGACGAGGCGTATTCGTCGTGACTTAGCGATTGATTGGACAAACAACGAGACGATCAAAGCGCGGATTCGTCAGAACGTACGTCTGCTCTTGCTTCAGAAGGGTTTCACTGAGCTTGTACAAACTGAACGGCTGATAGACTCGATATACCAAGAGACGGTGCGGGTGTACTGGGAGTACTTGCCTGTGTAAACAAACTATGCGTGATGCCAAACTAGCAAGAATTCAATATTGGGGTGAGGCAGGCATAACACAAACATGTCTTGATGCTGTAGTACGTCTATTGCAGTACAACGATCAGCTATCCAAAGTACATATCCTTACATCTAGAGGAAGGCACGGGCTACTTATCACCGTAGAACCGATAGAACTTATTGCAGTTAAATCAGGTTTTGCGAGCGGCTACACCGGCGAGGGTCCACGCAAATTTTCGTACGCGCTTGCCTTGCTAATGGAGCACGGTATCAACATTGACGAGTTTGAAATAAATAATTCTATGCTAGAGCGACTTGATCATTCGGCATTAACAACTGCTGATGTTCAAGAGATAAAGGCGCTTAATCCAGTAAGGCCGCTTCGCATATACGAATACATTGAAACGCAACATTTTGATGCGGCTCGAGTAGGAGATTTGTGGAAGGAATTTCGGCCAGTTATTCCGTATGCGATTATCGATCCACGGATTATTGATCTTGCTGTTTCATTTTGGCAGCACCCTGACACCAACCTTATGGATGGATATAGGAGATTTGAAGATGCTGTCCGACTAAGGACTGGTAGCTACGAGATTGGAGCGAAATTATTCACCGAAGCATTTCTCAAACAAAACTCAAGGTTAAGCTGGAACGGAATTAGCGAAGGTGAGCAGAAGGCAAGGGCAAACATTATTATCAATGCATATTCCGCGTATCGAAATCCGCGTGCACATAAAGAGCGTCAAAGTGATTCACAGGAGTACCTATCTGAGTTTTTGTTACTCAACCATCTATTTAGACTCGAATCTGAATCGACCAATAGCACTTCTTAAGGCTGTTTGTATATTGAAGATTATGAGACAACTCTATCTCTACAACGTCCACCTCCCAAATGTTATCGATACAACACATTATCGATTTGAACCCGTTGTGGACTTTGAAAATGGATACAAGGAATATGAAAAGGAAAACAGATTTTCAAGAAACGTAAATTTTCGTTCAACAATAGTATGTGAAAAACCGGGACTTGATCTCACTAAGTCACATTTTTATCCATCGCAGCCGAAGATATGGGATTACTGTGCCTTGCTTGCACTTTTTCAGTCTCGACACATCTTTCCATACGACGATAAGGAAGGAGGTAGTGAGGTGTTTGCTCGGATCGGCGGAAAGACATATGATTGGCCTCTTCTACGCGTAAAGGAAGTTGAGGCATATTTAGACAGCACGATTAAAAAACTGGATAGTTTTTCTAATAACGAACGTCGCATCTTTTTTAAAAGTCTCGGTCTATTGTTCGAAGCGGAGCTTTTTACACCATATAGCGATTTGAAAGATGTTTGGTATCTTCAGCCAATAGAGCTGTTTTGCCGAAGTCTTTATTGTTTAGATAGCAACATAAAGAACCCCAAGAATGTTCCGGGGAATCTGCACTATATCGACTACTTAAAGTACGCGGTTCAAAAGTTCGGTTTTGAAGCACAATACACTAACACTAAGCCAATAGATTCTTTTCTCACAGACATAAAGGATGTTCGTAACTGGGTGATGCATGGGAAGGTTTGGGAATGCAAGGTGTTCAGTACCCGTACCGAAGAATTCACTTTTTATCATCGTGTTGAAGCACTCATGAAGGCTTTCTTGTTGAGTTACGTCGGTACTAATTCCTTTGATAACAGAGATGCACTCATTCACGGTATTGTGCTGGGTAATGCTGTCGTACCCATTTGGATCAAAGATTAAACACAAAATGCTATTTAAAAATCACTTAAAATAGGAATAGAATATAGGGGTGAGCAAACATCTTAAAGACCGTCAATACTATATCGACCTGTACGACAAATATACAGTTGAGCGTTGTCGTGGTATGGAAAAACGGTATGTCAAAGATGATTCACCATCTCGTAATAAGAAGATGAGCAAGGAGCAAGACCGAGCCATCAGAGAGTGGGCGCATAATCTCATACTTACCTTCGAAAGGGGTGAACGCTATCTGAATCGGGATAAAACAATCCAGGAATGGATGGCGAGCGACCAGACGCTTGATGATCTCTACGAAAATGCTCAAGCTCCCGAAGACATCCGATGCCTTACCTGTCGCAATCGCCACACTCCAACTTTCAAGCAACTCTGGCACGACGGAGACAAACCAGAACGTGTTCTCTTCATGTATGACTGTCCAAACAAATGCCTGCCTCGTCGGGCATTTTTCAATACGGGTGAAGAGTGGCGGATCAAACAGCACGTCTGTAAACAATGTGACTCACCAACCAAACATACTGCCGATGACGATGGTACAAAACTTGTTACTACATACACCTGTGCGAAGTGTAAGTATATAGAAAGAGATGAGATGGTTTGGCCAAAGCACGAGGATGAATACGACGAACACTTTGCCGAAGATCGTGGTCGATACTGTCTCTCCGAAGAGGAGGGTCGCAAGTTTTCAGAGATGAAATGGGGTATGGAGCAAGCAGGTAGGTTTATGGATGAATGGAAGGAAAAGGAAAAGCTACTTGTTGAACGACTCGAAAAAGAACCAAAAGGATTCCATCGTGAGGGCGCTGGGTATACGTGTGCCATCTGTCACGGCAGTACGCCAGAGGGTGATAACTGGTACGACAAATGGGGCGTGAAGTGTCTGGTTTGTCAGAAAGCGATTGATAAAGGTGAGATTTCCGCATCACTCGCCAAGAACAAAGATAGTTGGTATCGAAAGTATGACTTTGAGCACTACTTCAATGTGAAAGGTCAGACACTCAATAAGTGGGTGAAGGAAGGTATCCTAAAGGCACGAACAGTCTCGCACTATGGCGAGGGTGTGCATGCCCAGTTGTTTCTAATCAAGGACAACAAGGACTTTCTGCCTCCAAAGAAACTTCTTGAGTCGCATATGGTTAAGGAGATGAAAGACGGTAAGGAGTGGAACCAGATGCACCCGTGGTATCACTTCGGCGATCCGCACGAAATCCTCAAGGGATACAAGATCATGGATTATCTTCGAGTGATACCGCCCGAAGAAATGGCACAGCGTGAAGCGGAGCGAAAGGAGAAGGACGAGGCTCGACGTTTACATCGAGAGAAGGTGAAGGCTACTCGGGAACGTAAGAAGAATCGTATGTAGACGCAAATACAGTTACGAAATAGTTTCTAACGCTTCACAGCTTCAAAGCGAGGGAATAGTTTAGAAAGTTTAATACTCAGGATTCTATCTAAATCCCAATTTGCACAAAGAAAGTCTATATCATCAATGCCAGTTTTCATTTGTAATTCCCAAAACATCTCAAGACAAAGTCCACATGGTGTACAAAGATTATCTTTTGTCCAGTTCTCACGATTAAGCTTACCTACGACTGCGCACAGTTTTGGCTTATCATTATCGATAAGAAGGTGATCGATAGCCATGCGTTCAGCACATGTTGAACCAATAATTCTAGGATGAGATATTGTTGATCCGTTGTATGTCTCGTTCTCGCCACAGATCGAACAGCCCACCTTGTGACCATTTTGGCTTACTGATTTTTCAGCATTGGCTTTGGCAGTCTCAAGAAGTGACTTCTGACTGCTGTTTAAATCTTCCCACGTAAGGTATTGCATTAATGCAATTATGCACGAGAAATATCAGAAAACAATAAACCACAGCTTTATTTAACTGTAAAATATGCTAAAGTAGCCATACTTATACGTTTAATTCTCTAGTCATGACCAAGTTACCTATTCGAGTAAATGCCTTTGTATATCAATTGACGGATGCAGGTGTTGAGTTTCTTTGTATCAAGAGAGTTCCTGACGATGGCGGTTTTTGGCAGACAGTTACTGGTACTGTTCATGATAACGAGAGTTTGATTGGCACAATAACTCGCGAAATTAAAGAGGAGTGCAGTATTGATTCAGAAAATATCATTAAAATTGAAGGCCCGTTTTATGATTTTGAATGGATGAAAGGTGAGACAAAGATTCGAGAGTTTGTATATGCAGTTGAAGTTAAAACTGGTGTTGAAGTAACACTAGCACCGGACGAGCATGATGATTTGCGATGGTGCGACAAAGATATGTTGTTTAAGACACTTGAAAAGGAGGATAATGTTAAAGCGGCCAGTAAGATTATAAAACACTTAAATGCATAAAGTTTTACTTATTGGATTGGGCTATCATGCTCGTAGAATCCACGTACCAATCTTAAAAGAGCTGTCCAACACAGCTCAGTTGGTAGCGGTTGTTGACGTGGAGCAGGAAAGGGAACTGATCACCAAATATGTTGGCGATCATAATGTCTCTCCAGAGTTATATTTTTTATCTAATGAGCAAAAGAAAGACAGTAAGGTTTGGAGAAAATTGCTTGATGAAATTGTGCAGAGACACGGAGTAGGTGTTGTTTTAATTGCCACCGAGCCACTTTCTCACTTTGAGTATTCAATGTGGGCATTGGATAAGGAGTTGCATATCCTACTCGATAAGCCAATTTCAACTGCTGCAAAAATTGCTAATTCACTCAAGATAGCGAAGCGAAATCTTGAGGAGTACAGACTTATCGAAGATAAATATCAGCAAGTCTTGAAGCGCAAAAATGTAGTTTTCACAATATTAGCTCAAAGACGATTTCATACTGCGTATGATGTTGCGAGGAATGCAATAAAAGAGATTTTTTCCAAAACGAACTGTCCTGTTACGCTAATGTCTTCACTCCACTGTGATGGTCAGTGGAGATTTCCAGATGAAATCATCGAACAGGACTATCATCCGTATAATTCTGGTTATGGAAAACTTTCTCATTCAGGGTATCACTCGGTTGATGTTTTGTGTGAATTTACCAATCTCACACATAAAGGAGATAAAGCAGTTGATAGTGTAGAAATATATGGTCAGAGCAGTAGACCCGCCGATTTTATCGCTCAACTTAGTATTGACGATCATAAACGTCTTTTTAAAGATTCTGACAAGTACTTTAAGTATGGAAATGAGTATAAGAGTTTGATGCGCTCTTTTGGCGAAATTGATGTAGCTGGAAACATTACATTCAAGCGAGATGGGCAGGTTATTACTCTTGGTACCCTTAACTTGGCCCATACTGGATACGGTCAAAGAGATTGGGCGACTGCTGAAGGGAGAGATTTGTACAAAGGAAACGGTCGTGTACGACAAGAACAGCATGTAATTGAGCAGGGTCCATTCCAGTCAATTTTTGTTAATTCTTATCAGTCAAAGGAGATTTTAGAAGAAAATAGCGATCACTTTGAAATAGGGGGAGAGCGTCACTTAGAAATTATTATTTTTAGAAATAATAAACTTTTTCCTGAATGGAAACCAGTAGAAATAATCAACGTGCGGGACTTAATGAGCTTTGAACTTGAGGGGTACTCTCGTGGACATCAGGAGGAGGCTCGACGTATCTGTATTAAAGAATTTTTTGATTATATTGATAAGGATATTGAACCAGAGAACCAGCGTTCAAATTTCTTGGATCATCATCGTACAGCTGTTGTTTTCTCAGGAATATACAGATCATTGGCTGCAAAAAATAGCTGGTTCGGGAAGAGAATTGTGACAGAGGAAATATAGTTTATGAATTATGACAAACTTACATCTCGCGAAGGTTGGAATAAATACTTATTGGATGAGCTTAAAAGTAAGGGTTTTAATGATAGTGAATTAAGTTGGAAAAATTCTGATAATACATTTAGATTTGTACACTTCTCTCCGAATATAAAATCCATTTTGGAATCTGGAAGAATAAACGTCAGTGGAGGCGGTTTGTTCGGTGTCGTATACGTTACTCCTGTGCATTCAGATGGCCGTGTACATAACCTAGGGCAATATATTTTTGACGTGGAAATACCTCAATCATCAAACACCAACAAGGTTGAGTGTTTGGTTTTTGAAATGTCAGAAATGCAGTACAGAAATTCATTAATCCAAGGAAAGATAAATTATATCTTTGAGAGCGAATACTATACTGACACGGAAAGTACCCCAGAAGTTTTGAATTTATATAGACAAGCATTATCTGATATTGATAGCCTCATAGACCTTAAGCGAGACCTTTTCCTAAACGAGATAGTTACCTTTTTTACAAAGTTTTCAGCACTGAAGCATGTTTATTTTGAGAGCCTAAACGAATACCTCTATATAAAACAGGATTCAAAAGTATCGCTAGATTATGCGGTGAAAGGTGAAGTGTATGCAAAAGCGGTTAAAAATTACTTATTCGACGTTACCCCAAAGCTAAAAACTTCATTCAGTACTACACATTTTGTTACTGATACGACCATTCACATATCTAATTTGAGAGAACAACGTCAGATAATGTCTACTTTTAATTCTGATGACTTTACTTTGTTTATGTGTGCTCGAATTCGATTCTATTTAAGTGATTTGAAATATAAACCAAACGCAATATTAGGTCGATTAATGTTGAAAAACTCCCCTGCAGATTTACGTAGTGGTATCGAGCAAATAGGTGTGGATTCTATGTTGAGTGATAAAGAAGGTGTAGTTTTACTCCAGTACGATACAATCCCAAAGGGTGAGATGGGAATTATGTTTAATAACGAAGTAGATGTCTATAGGGCGACGTTTATAAACGGAGTTGTTGATGTGGGCGATACTGTTGACGTAAAAATTGTACCACTCTTAATACCTAATGCTCAGTCTGTGTTGCGTGTAAAATAGGATTATATGAATATAAAAGCAGAATCAGTTGATGAGCTTTACCTTGCATGTATTAAGCAAGTCCAAGAGCATTTAAAAGGCGAAAATAATCCTCAAGGTAAACATATATTTCAAGAGTCAGCACACTTTGAGATATTGCATCCTGAGTCTTTTCAAAACCCTATTTTATATGATGGGTTAGCGTTTTCTCATGCTGAAAAGGATGATGTTTTTAATATTGAAACATCGCACTACAATCAAATCATTAAGCAGAATGAAATTTCAAGTATCATTGAGTGTTTACAGAATGACCCGAATAGTAAAAAGGCATATCTAAGTCTTTGGGATAATAATTATATTTTTGGAGCCTCTGGCGAAGTTCCTTGTTTGGTTGGCATTCATTTTTACATTAATAGTGACAAACTGTTTACGGTGGTTCACATGCGCTCAAATGAATTACTAAAACTACTGCCAGTAGATGTGTGTTTTGGGATTGCTTTGCAAAAATATGTAGGATCTAAACTCGGGGTAAGTGCAGGTTCATATGTTCATCAAGTCGGTTCACTTATCTTGTACAGTAAGGATTTGTATGAATTAAAATCATTATGACAAGTCTCTGGTCATTAGCTCAAGAAAGGTTACAACCTGATATTCAGAATATGGATCAAGAGACTCTTGATAGAATTAAAGAGAATAAACCTGAATATCGGATGCTTCATACCAACTATTATTTAACTGCCGGAGAGGTTTCTTTGATTCAGGATTTATCACCGAAACCAGACTGGTATGTTAATCCTAAGATCGTGTCGTCTATTCATGGAATTGCGCACACAGTGAGAGTAATGGTTTATGCCACCCTTCTGACTAGAGGATTGATTAATGACAGAGATAGGGAAGCTCTATTAATAGCCTGTTCTGTTCATGACACACAGCGTATGGATGACAAAGGCGACGAAGGTCACGAGGATAGAGCAATCACTTGGCTTTTGGAACATTTCGCTCAACATCCGCTTTTGAACCAGATACTTCTGATCTTAAAGGATACGAGGCCATTGTCTAAATATTTAAGAGCCGCAGACGCTCTTGATCGATTCAGGCTCCCTAAAGTGAAATGGTGGATAGACGATTCGTATCTCGAAATTAAACCTGAAGCGGCATTAAAAGAATTTTCTTTCAACCTAGTCGTCTCATCTGAACAACTCAGGCTAAATGGGATAGGGGATATGGAGAGTGTGCAAGTACTTTTGTGTAAACGGGGTTGATAATCATACGCGCGCGTCACGTTAATCAAGCTTCACCCGCTCTGGATACAAAACCGCAAGCGCGCTCACGATTGTGCCCCAGTCACGGACCTGCATAGTCCAGTGTCGGGTAATATCCCGCTGCGCAAGCCAGAGCAGTTTCATAAGTGACTCCTCGTGCGGGAAAATACTCGTCGTTTTGGTGACCTTCCGGAACTGGCGGTTCAGGCTTTCGATACCGTTTGTGGTGTACATGATCTTCCGTATTTCGGGCGGATACTTGTAGAAGGCGGAGAGCTCACCCCACTTGGTCTCCCAGCTCTTAAGGTATACAGCGTACTGTGGCCACGCATCCTTCACCCGTTCGAGTTCATTGAGCCCAGCTCCCTCGGTTGGTGCGGTGTAGATTGAGCGAAGGTCGCTCACGAACGCTTTCTTGTGTTTGTGGGGCACATACTTCATGGTATTCCGCACTTGGTGGACAATGCACTGCTGTACGTCAGTTTCAGGGAATACGGCACGAATCGCGTCCGTGAACCCCGTGAGTCCGTCTATGGATGCAATCAGGATATCATCCACTCCACGGTTCTTGATCTCGGTGAGGACGTGCATCCAAAACTTTGCACCCTCGCTCTCCCCAACCCAAATACCCAGGATATCCCGCACACCTTCCAGGGTGGTGCCCAAAACAATGTACGCGGTACGGTTCACAATCTTGCCACTATCTCTCACTTTGAAGTAGATACCGTCGAGGGACACGAGTGCGTAGCAAGATGCAAGGGGTCGATGCTGCCACTCGGAGACCAGGGGGAGTACCTTGTCGGTGATTGTTGAAATCATGGTACTCGATACGTCGATACCATAAATGTCGTGCATGTGGGTAGCGATGTCGCGAGTCGTCAATCCTTTGGCGTACATCGAGATTATGCGCTCCTCAACGTCGCTCTCCACGGTCTCGTACCGCTTCACGACGACCGGCTCGAAGGTGCTATTGCGGTCGCGGGGTACCGCAAGCTCTGCGGTACCGAACGAGGTTTTGAGCTTCTTTTGACTGTGGCCGTTTCG
Source organism: uncultured Candidatus Saccharibacteria bacterium (assembly GCA_964383505.1). GTDB lineage: Bacteria > Patescibacteriota > Minisyncoccia > Phycocordibacterales > UBA12088 > CAYLHB01. The sequence continues at coordinate 14,373 of CAYLHB010000002.1, read as the reverse complement.
TGAGTTGCCGGTACCTCGACCGACTACTTCGTGCTTCTTGTATCCCAAGTGCTCGTCGAGTTCCGCTTCAAGCATCTTCTGGAGTGTTGGAGCTATGAGCTCCTTGGCGAACGCGGTGACGTCCGAGAGGGTGCGAAGCTGTTTTGCCTTTTCCTTGAACTCGTCGGTGCCAAGAAGGGTAGCGATGCTTTGATCGCTCGTGGTTGTGTGGTTCATGGGTGTGAATGGATAGTACTCCTAGAGTACGGTGGATAATCCATTTACACAAAATATTTTACAGACTCGATATGGAAGCAATTTTTCTTTGTTTGCAAACACGGTAATATCGTTGTATAATCATAAACAGTTCAACTTCATAGGAGGGACTGTATATGCAGTACCAAGATCGAATGATCCTCATTGAGGGTCTGGATTTGGCAGGCAAAACAACTCTCTGTGAAGGTTTGTCTGTCAAGCTTCGCGAGCAAGGATGGAAAGTTATGCGTGCCAAGAATAACCTGCTTGGTGAAAACCCTGTGGGAAAAAAAGCAAAGCGGTATGCAGTAGGTGCTCATACCACCATGCTGGAAACCGGTGCGCTGTTTCTGGCTTCGCATTTGTACGACACCACCTTGTTCAAACCGCCCGAAGAAGGCGTTGTTCATTTGCAGGATAGTTGCTGGCTCCGGACGATTTCGTACAATCTCATGCGAGAGACTCCGATAATTCCCGAGCTTGCAGACGCCCTCTTCGAGGCACATCCACGGTTCGGTAGTGTGATTTATCTCACTGCCAGTATCGATGTGCGCAAGGTGAGGGTGCAAGAACGAGAAGCCAAGCATCCAGGTTCAAACACACCTGGCGACTTTATGTCCTTCACTGACCCCGAGTTCGTGATGAGACATGATCGAAAATTGCTTGAGACTACTCGTCGTTTTTTTCCTGCTGTCGATATTATCGATACTTCAGCAATGGATGCCGATGATACTATCGAAGCAGGGTGGAGAATCCTGCAATCGAAGTTCCTGAAAGGGGCGACCTAGTCGCCCCTTTTTTCTACTACTTTGTAAATGAGACGGTGACCGAGACGGGTGTTTTGTGTCTCATTTGTATCTTTCACAAAATGACCCCTGTGACCGAGACAGCTCTCTTAAGGGGTAGACGAGGCGATATGTTATGCTTACGGTGCTTTGCTGCACAGGTTCTGGACCGTGACAGTCAGCAGTCATGTGAGACCTACTGAGACGGCTAAAATCGCCGTTTCGGTCAAGAAGTTTTGAGAACCAGTCATGGGCTCGAAACTTCCCAAAAGTCATTCACAGACTCTATTCCGTAATTGCATACCTGCTGAGAGCAGTATCCAGAACAACAAAGCACCCAGACGGGTGCTTTGTTGTTTATGGCTAGTCTACCAGTATTTGTGACCGTGAAAATATAATCGTCCTCACAGACGAAGCCCATCGTACGCAGTACAGCATGCTTGCGGGTAATGGCCGACAGGCTTTGCCAAATGCGAGCTTTTTGGGTGTGACAGGATGAAAGGTACCCCAAACGGTTCTAGCCCGAGACGGCCAGCACAGGGCATAAGTGGGGTCGCACATGTCCTCATTTCGCTCACTCGCTTATACGTATAAAAACCACAGATTGCGTCGTGGCAACAACCTAACTACAATCAGGGTTTCAGCGTATCCATGGACATTTATTTCCCGAGCGGGGATAACTTTTTCTAATATGTAGTTTATACTGAAGCACCAGAACCCATGAGTCAAACATTAATTGAAGCGATTTCCGAGCGGACGTTTTCCGTTCCGGAGTACCTGGAGCTCGTGAACGAGCTCATAAGTCCGCTTTCGGTCGCGGTCGAAGGGGAGGTGACCGACCTTAAGGTGCTTCGTGAGTGGGTGTTCTTTTCACTCAAGGACGCGGAGTCGGAAAGTATTTTGCGGTGCGGGCTCCACGTGGGGGTGTACCGCAGGATAGGGGTGAGTCTCGACGAGGGTATGGCGGTCAAGGTAACGGGTTATGGGAAGCTCTCGCCCAAAACAGGGAACTTCGGTTTTTGGGTGAAAACCATTGAGCCCATTGGGGAAGGGGCGCTCCGCCGTGCATACGAGTTGCTCCTCGAAAAGCTCAAGAGCGAAGGTTTGTTTGCGAGAAAGCGGGTTATCCCCTCGTTTATCACGCGTATCGGCGTCATCTCATCGAGGGACGGGGTGGTGCTCCAAGACCTACGCAAAAACCTTCTTTTACGAGGCGTGCATATAGACTTTCTCCACTCGGGTGTGGAGGGGGCAGGGTCGGCGGAGGAGATTCGCACTGCGATTGAGCAGTTCAACCGCATGAGTAACCCGCCGGACGTACTCGTGCTCATTCGAGGGGGTGGGTCGCTTGAGTCGCTCCAGGGGTTCAACAACGAGGCGGTGTGTCGTGCGTTGTTTGCCTGTCCTGTCCCCACACTCGTAGGTATAGGGCACGATGTTGATGCTCCGATTGCCACACTGGTGGCCGATTATAGTGCTTCTACACCCACAGCGGTCGCGCACGTCATCAACTCCTCGTGGGACCCGCTCACCCGTGCGCTTCCCGAGTACTCGCGGGCAATGCGCGAGGGGGTGAGTCGTTGCATAGACGCGTACACCCATCGTGTCGCGCTTGGCTCTCGTGCACTCACATCAGCCCTCGCTTCACTCCAACATCGCACACATTTTGGTATCGAACGGTACACTGACGCATTGCGACGTTTTTGTGAACGACTGGATGAGTGTGGCACAAGGGCTCGCGATGCACATCGTGCGTCAAACACCGCCTTCTCTCAGGTATTGGAACGAATGGAGGAGCGGGTGGAATCGCTCGTGCGGCTACTGAATGCCTCCGACCCATCGCGTGCACTCGCGCGCGGGTACTCTCTTGTCTACTCCGAAAGGTCGCTCGTACGCAGTGTGAGCGAGGTAGCCGTGGGGGCGGAGTTGAGTATGCGCGTCACAGATGGTACCATCACTTCCACAGTAACCTCACGTACACATGACTGAAGAAAAAAAAGACCACAACATACAGGGAGACCTCAAGCGACTTGAGGATATTGCGCGTTGGTTTGAAAAGGAGAAGGAGTTTGATGTTGAGGAAGGGCTCAAAAAAATTAAAGAGGGCGCAACGCTCGTGAAGTCGCTCAAGGAACGACTCAAAGACGTGGAGAACGAGTTTAAGGAGATTGAGCGGGAGCTTAAGGACGGAGAATAATACTAAAGAAACATGCACCCGTCTTCTGTTGGGTGCATGTTTGCTCACAAAAAACGGAGTGAGGAACGTGTGAGAACGTACGCAGGGAGCCCAAATCCAGGATCTTCGGCGGTGTATGTGTGGAGTACCACCCAACAAAGTTCCCTATCATTCGGTGCGCCTATGCGCACTATCGTCACGCCTGGCTCTGTGTCGTTTATTCCTTTTGGGAAATCGAAGCGAATTTGATGTAACCTCGCATGGCACGGTTCTGGGAAAAGGTCCCGAAACATTTGTTGCCTGGTTGTCACATTCCATGCCCCCGAGATTGACTCAAACGTATGAGTACCAATGGGTAGCGATAGGACTCCTGTTTTGAAAGAGGCCCCAAGAGTGGCATAGGGATAGGTCAACCAGTCGCTTGGGCCACTTGCTGGCATTGGCTTACAGCTCACAAGCTCGGTGAACTTAGCCCCATTTCTCAACACACTCACCGCAGAACTTTCTGCGATAACGGCGACATAGACCACAACATCAACCATCGGTGTGAATGTTGTGTGTGCGCACACGGTCAGGCCGCCCATACCTTTTCGAACATCCGCGAAAGATGCGCTTGAAATAATGAGCACTAAACCTGAAGGGTGCTGTTCAGCGTGTGGTAGTTGCACTTTGCTCCTCCCTGAATTGAAAAACGTCTGTGGAAAAAGTACTATAAAGTAACAAGAATGCAAGTTGCCCACCTGCATGACTAACCGGAGTTTTGTACAAGCAGTTTGAACTCTCGTGATTGTTTTTTTGCATACCGGAGCAGATCTCGGAGCATCTCCTCGCGCATTTCCTGGTGCGTGGTTGTTCCCTGGAGGTGCGCGGATACAGCCCGGTATTCGAGCCCAAGTTCATGCAGACGTTTCCATGAGATGCCGTCGGAACGTAGGTGTTCCACCTCACGAATAAGTCCGCGTTTAAGTGCGCGTGCGAGTCGTATTTCTATGCGCTTCCTCAAAACCTCATCCGGAGGGTCGAGCAGTACCCACTCTACATCGTACCTAGGGCTACGACGGGGTTTTGGAGGAACTGTTCCCAATGCGGTAGCGATTTCTATGGCGCGGATAAGGCGGCGTGGGTTTCTTCGCTCAATGGAGGCACCGCGGACAGGGTCGAGTTCATCGAGAAGTGTACACAACTCAGTGTGTGTTTTTCGGGCGAGCTGTCGGCGGAGTGAGGCGTTAGGTGGCACGTTGGGGTACTCGGTGCCGTAAACCAGTGCATCCACGTAAAACCACGAACCGCCTGCCACGATGGGCACCTTGTTGCGTCGTAGTATGTCTCGTACCGCTCGCTCGGCACAACTGCGCCATCGTTGGACCGAGCATGCCCGCTTCGGCGAGGCGATATCAAGACAGTGGTGGGGAACGCCCCGCATCTCGCGCAGTGTCACCTTTTCCGTGCCTATGTCGAGCCCGCGGTACACCTGGCGCGAGTCGGCAGAAATTACTTCCCCGTTGTACTTTTTTGCACACTCTATGGCGAGCGATGTTTTTCCACTAGCAGTTGGGCCTACAATTACGAGTATGCGCGGTAGCACAGCCATAAGCTTGCAACGGGTCTATGTTAAAATAGTGCCGGGAGGGAGAATCGAACTCCCACAGGTTACCCTACACGATTTTGAGTCGTGCGCGTCTACCAATTCCGCCACCCCGGCAAAGGGGCAATGCACAGTGTACCGCACTTTGCCTGCAGGGCAATCGGGGGTATACTACAAACCATCTGGGGTCTTTCTCGCACAGCGGTGCGAGGTTTGCCCTATGGTCACCACACGCATGTCCCAGCAGGAAGTTATCCGCGATTCAATTTTTTGGGTTGAGCTTGATCGCATCAAACCCAACCCCTACCAGCCAAGGAGGGAGTTTGACCAGCTTCGGCTCCAAGAGCTCGCGGACAGCATTCGTATGTATGGGCTTCTCCAGCCACTCACGGTGACGAGGAAGGAGATACCGCTTGAAGATGGGGGTTTGCGTGTGGAGTATGAGCTTATCGCGGGTGAGCGCCGTTTGCGTGCGAGTAAGCTCGCGGGGCTCGCGCAGATACCCGTTATCATTCGTAGCGGTGAGGAGTCGGACCTCCTCAAGCTTGAGCTCGCAATCATTGAAAACCTCCAGCGTGAGGACCTGAATCCCATAGACCGCGCTCGAGCGTTCGACCGTCTCAACAAGGAGTTCAATTTCACACTGACAGAAATAGGCAAGAAGCTCGGGAGGAGCCGTGAGTACGTGAGCAACACGGTGCGCCTCCTTCAGCTCCCCGACCACGTGCAGGTGTACGTCGCAGAGGGCAAGCTCACCGAGGGGCACACGAGGCCGCTCCTCATGCTCACCAATAAGCCAGATGAACAGCGTACGCTCGCGGAGGAAATTGTGCTCAAGAAGCTCACGGTGCGGGAGACAGAGGCGGTTGCGCGCAGGATTGCGCAGGACAGGGTGACCGAGCGGTACCGCATCGACCCGGAAATTCTCGCGCTTGAGCGCCAGCTCACCCAACACCTCGGGACGAGGGTACAGATTGAGCCGCGCCCGGTGGGTGGTCGTGTTGTTATCAGCTACTTTTCGCCCGAGGACCTCGGCGCACTGCTCGCGTCACTCAAAATGGAGCAGGAGGCGGAGCTGGGGAGTGAACTCTTTGCGGGTGATCAAAATGCAGTGGAGGAAGAACGTGGGGATACTGTGGCCGAAATACTCGCGGATACCGTCCCGTTTGAAATCGCGACGGTGGATGAATCTGACACGGGAGAAGCGAACATCGAGGGGTCGGACATCATCGTATCGCCCGAAGCAGTAGAGCAGGTGGATACTCATACGGTTGATGTGTCGCCGTTCTCGGAACAAGTGCCGAGCGATATTGCGCGCGACGTGGTAGGTAGCGATGTGGGGGATAGAACTTCCGCGAGTCTTGAAGGTATCGAAACGCTCGTTCCCTTAGCTCATGTTACTTCAGAAGTTACAAGCGAGGGGGTAGTCCCGGGCACTCGTCCGCTTCCTGAAGAGAGTACTGCACCAACTGATGTGTTGCGGGAGGAGGTGGCACTTCTTGATGATCGATCAAAGGACGAACGGGGCGACGACGAAGATCTTTACGCGGTGAAAAACTTCACCATATAGGCTAGGCACAAGGAGGATATGTTACTTCACGCGCTCATTTCGTTGGAGCGCGTTTTGAATATGTTTGCGCGCCATGCTTGTTTTCGCATGCTCGAGCCACTTTTTCGAAGGTTTGCTCGAGGGTTTCACCTCGATTTCTACAATGTCGCCGTTTTTAAGCGCAGTATCGAGCGACGCAAGCTTGCCATTCACCTTTGCGCCACTCATGTGGTCGCCGATGTCGCTGTGAATCGCGTAGGCGAAGTCGATGGGGCTTGAGTCGAGCGGGAGGTCGACCACATCGCCTTTTGGGGTAAACACAAACACGCGATGGCTGAAAAAGTCATCTTTGAGCTCTTCAAGGAAGGACTGGTCGTCGCCCTCCTTGATGGAGCCATGCGCCTCCGCAAGTTCGGTGACCCACCGAGGTATCGTTTGCGCACCTTTACTCTCCTCACTGCGTCGTGTGTGGAGGAGGGAAGGGATGAGGTAGCGGTACCAAAGTTTGTTTCTCCTATCTACACCTCGGTCGCCTCGCTGCACCTCCTTGTACGAGAGGTGCGATGCGACACCAAACTGGGCTTCGCGGTGCATCTCTTCGCTCCTGATCTGGATTTCTATTGGCCCCGCTTCGTTCGTGAAGACGGTGGTGTGAATAGAGCGGTACCCGTTTGGCTTTGGGAGCGCGATATAGTCCTTCACTTTGCCGGGCAGGGGCCGCCACGTGCTGTGCACCACGCCGAGCACGCGGTAGCAGTCCTCTATGCCGGGCACAATAACGCGAATCGCCATAATGTCGAAAATTTTTTCAATGTCACCCTCTTTACGTTCGAGCTTTTTATAGAGCGAGTAGTACCCCTTTCGCCTGTAGTCGGTGCGGAAGTTTCGTATGCCCTGCGCGACAAGCTCTTTCTTAAGTTTGACCACCACATCCTCAAGGTAAGGCTCCTTCGCCTGCTTCTTCTGCTTCATGAGCTCTACCGTGGTCGCATACTCTTTGGGAAAGAGGTGAGGAAACGCGAGGTCCTCAAGGTCGCGCTTCACAGTGCCCATACCAAGCCTATCAGCGAGTGGCGCGTAGATTTCCAGGGTCTCTGACGCGATGCGGGTGCGTTTTTCCGCAGGCACATGCGCGAGCGTTTTCATGTTGTGGAGTCGGTCCATGAGCTTGATGATGAGTACACGTATGTCCTGCGAGGTGGCTACAAACAGTCTGCGGAGCGACTCCACGTGTCTCTGCGCCCCGCGGTACTTCAAGGTACCCAGTTTGGTCACCCCCTTCACGAGAAAGAGCACCTCCGGCCCAAAACGTGTATTGAGTTCCTCCTCGGATACTCCCCTGTCTTCAATACAGTCATGGAGGAGACCGGCACTCACCGTGCGAGGTCCCATACCAAACTCCGCGAGTGCGAGCGCGGTCGCGTAGAGGTGGTTGAAGTAGGGCTCGCCGGAGAGCCGTGTGTGGCCCTCGTGTACCTCGCGCGCAAACGCGTATGCAGAGCGTACGAGCTCAATGTCCGCCGACGTGGGGTGGTCGAGGTAGCTGATGAGCTCATCCGCGGAGCCGGCTTGTGCTTGTGCCGATTCTTGCGTCATAGTTCGATACTATGCTCGTACCGAGAGAATGCAAGCGTTGCGGAGCAAGGTGTGGAAAACTCACTGGAAAAATGGGGTGTGGTGGTATAGAGTGGTAGTCAAGTGGTAAGAAGTGGGAAATCTGAAAAAGGAGGTACATCTGCGCCACGCACCGTCATGCTCATTGGCGAATACCGCCACGTGCTCGATGACAAACGGCGTATAGCTCTGCCAGCGAAGTTTCGTGCCGCACTGGGGCGTTACCTTGTGATGACGCACGGGCTCGATGGGTGTCTGTTTGTGTTTTCCCGAGACGAGTGGAGACGTGTTGTGGAAAAACTCGAACAACTCTCCATGGGCCAGTCTGACTCGCGCGCATTCGGTCGCTTCCTGTTTTCAGGTGCAGCGGACCTTGAGGTGGACGCGCTTGGTCGGGTGCTCATTCCCGAGTACTTGGCCGCGCACGCACACCTGGTCAATCGCGCGGTCCTCATAGGGGTGAACGACCGTGTGGAGCTTTGGAATGAAGAAGCGTGGGACGCATACAGAAACGAAGTGGCATCCCGCGCTGATGCGGTTGCCGAGAAGCTCGGTCAAATAGGAGTGCTCTAGTACCATGGTGCGCACCACTCATTCGCTCACAGAGACGATACACACGCCGGTTCTTTTACAAGAAGTGCTTGCTTCACTCGACGTTGCCTATGCACAGGTAGTAGTTGATGGCACGCTTGGGGGTGCGGGACACGCCGAAGCGCTCGCGCGCATGATGGCGAAAGGGTCTCTGTTTATAGGCATGGACAGGGACCGCGATGCGCTTACGCGCGCGGAAAAAAGACTCGCTCACGTACCTCCGCGTATCGTCTTTAAAGAGAGCAACTACCGTACGCTCAAAGTTGCACTCGCGGGTCTCGGGGTGCGTGCAGACGCGGTACTCCTCGACCTTGGGTTTTCGAGCGATCAGCTTGAGCGCTCCGGGAGGGGGTTCTCGTTTGAGCGCGATGAGCCGCTCCTCATGACGCTCTCCGCAGAAACGAAGATGGGCGAGGTGACCGCAAAAGAAGCGGTCAACGAGTGGAGCGAGGAGTCGCTCGCAGATGTCATCTACGGTTTCGGGGGAGAACGGCAGGCGCGGCGTATCGCACGAGCAATTGTGCGCGCACGCGAAGAGGTGCCCATTGAAACAAGTGCACAGCTCGCACATGTGATAGAACGAGCGGTGCACAGGAGAGGCAAGGTGCACCCCGCAACCCGCACGTTTCAGGCGCTCCGCATTGCGGTGAACGACGAGCTGGGCGCACTCGAACAGCTGTTAGGGGATGTGCCCGAGCTACTTACACCCGGAGGTCGCGTCGCCATCATCTCGTTCCATAGTCTTGAGGATCGTTTGGTCAAGCATGCATTTCGAGCGTATGAGAAGGGAGGAGTGGGGACTACGCAAAAAAAACCGATTGTCCCTTCGCCCGAGGAGGTTGCCCGCAACCCGCGCGCACGGAGCGCACGATTACGAATACTTTTCAAACACCATGAAGTACCAACTACACTTTGAACACTATGACTACCGCAAGGCGGCATTTTGGGGCATCGCACTTCTCCTTGTGGGGGCGGCGGGGCTCTATATGTATTTCATAAGTATGTCCGTGGTGCACATCGTGCTCCGCCAGGAGCTTTCCATCGAGCTGGGGGAGCGAAACGCGCGTATTAGTGCGCTTGAAGCGAGCTACCTCGATGCGCGCGAAAGCTTGCGAGAAGAACGCGCGACCGAGCTTGCGCTTGTTCCCGTTCCCAAGACCGACTACGTGCAGCTTGATGCACCTGCTACCGTAACGTTGCGCTAGTATGCGTGAGGCGTACGCACGTCGTATACACCTCGTACTCGGCGCGTTTGTGGTGGTGGCGCTCATTCTTGCGGGACGCCTCTACATCGTGCAGGTGCTCCATGGGGAGGAGTTTGCGCTCCTTGCAGACCACCAGTACGTGCGTCCAAGCCAGCAGCTGTTCGACAGGGGGTCAATCTACTTCACCGACAGTGAAGGTGCTAAGGTGTCGGGCGCCTCGGTTGAGAGCGGGTTTTTGGTGGCGATAAAGCCTGGTGAAATAGTGAATGAAGAGATGACGTATGAGCGCCTCTCGGCCCATACTCCCATAGCGCGTGAGTTCTTCATGTCACGCGTGTCAAAAAAGGAGGACCCCTACGAAGAGGTGGCGCACCACGTGTCGCAAGAGGCGGGAGAGAAGATTGATGCGCTCGAGCTTCCCGGGGTAGGGGTGTACCGCGAACAGTGGCGCATCTACCCGGGAGGAACGCTTGCGGCCCACGCGCTCGGGCTCGTGGGGTACCGCGAGGGGGAAACGGACGTGGTGGGACGCTACGGGTTGGAGCGTTACTACGATGATGTGCTTCGACGCGAAGAGAAAAACCTCTCGGTCAATTTTTTTGCCGAGGTGTTCGGCAACATCGAGGAAACACTCTTCGAGAAGGAGCGGGTGCGTGCGGGAAACCTTGTGACCACCATTGATCCGTCTGTCCAGCTTTTTTTAGAAGATACGCTTGCCAAGGTTAAGAAGGAGTGGGACGCGCGACAGGTAGGCGGCATCATTATGGACCCAAGCACGGGTGAGGTGAGGGGTATGGCGATGCTCCCAAACTTTGATCCGGGCAACACGGAAGACGTTGAAGATGTGGCGGTATTCGGCAATCCTCTTGTGGAGGAGGTGCGTGAAATGGGCTCCATCATTAAGCCGATAGGTATGGCAATCGGGCTTGATACGGGTGCCGTTGCGCCAAGCACAACCTACCATGACGCGGGTGCGGTGGAGGTGGACGGCTACACGATACGAAACTACGACGGGCGCGGGCGCGGTACCGTCTCCATGCAAGAGGTGCTCGGGCAGTCGCTCAACACCGGTATGGCGTTTGTGGTGCGCACTGTAGGAGCACAGGAGTTTGGCGAGCGACTTAAAAAGTTTGGCATCGGCGAAGAGACGGGTATAGACCTCCCGAACGAGTCGCACGGGCTCGTGGACAACCTCGAGAGCCCGAGGATGGTTGAGTACGTCACCGCCTCATTCGGGCAAGGTATCGCGCTCACGCCTATCGAAACCGTGCGGGCTCTCGCGGCACTTGGAAACGGGGGCAGGTTGGTAACACCCCACCTTGTGCGCGCGGTGGAGTACGAGTCGGGTGCCACTGAGGAGGTGACCTACGATGACACCGAGCAAGCGATTTCTCCAGCTACGAGTGAGGCGATTACCCGCATGCTCGTTGAGGTGGTGGATAAATCCCTTCGAGGAGGAACGGTAAAAAACGAGCGCTACACCATCGCGGCGAAAACGGGCACCGCGCAAATAGCGAGGGACGATGCGCGCGGGTACTATGATGACAGGTACCTTCACTCGTTCTTCGGGTACTTCCCCGCGTACGAGCCGAAGTACATCGTGTTTCTCTACCACGTGGAGCCACAGGGGGCGAAGTATGCGTCCGAGACGCTCACCACCCCATTCATGGACATCGTGGAGTACCTCATCAACCACTACCAGATACCGCCCGACCGATAGCGTGAGGTGGCGAAACAGAATTGTTCCGCTTCCTTGTGGCAGACCTAACGTGGAGGTACGATACAGGGCGCATGAAGCATCTTTTCAAAAAAGTTGTGGTCGCTGTGCTTACCTTCGAGGCAAGTATAGCGCTCCGAAAATACCGCCCGAAGGTGGTGGGGGTGACCGGCTCGGTGGGTAAAACATCCACCAAAGACGCGATTCATGCGGTGCTTGCGAGTAAAGCCACTGCACGTAAGAGTGAGAAGAGCTTCAACAGCGAGGTGGGAGTGCCACTCACGGTGCTCGGTTTGCCAAATGCGTGGCTAAGCGTGCGTGGGTGGCTCGTCAACATACTCGACGGCGCGCTCCACCTTGTGTTTAAAACCCCCTACCCGGAATGGCTCGTGCTTGAGATAGGGGCGGATCGCCCCAAGGATATCCAGTCGCTCTGCAGGTGGGTACGCCCTGATATCGCGGTTCTTACGAGGTTTCCCGAGGTGCCCGTGCACGTGGAGTTTTTCGGGTCGCGTGATGCGGTGCTTGAGGAAAAGCGTGAGCTTAGGAGGGCGCTTCGGGGGGACGGTACTCTCATAGTAAACGCGGATGACGCTGAAGTGTATGCGGAGCCGACGCGAGAGGGACAGCGCAAGCTTTCGTACGGGCTCTCCGAGCATGCCGATGTTCGTGCGGAGTCCTGTGAGGTGCGCTACGAAGATGGTGCGCCGGTGGGAATGGAAATCGTGGTACGCTTTCAAAATGAGCGCATCTCGCTCCCCATTCATGGTGTTCTTGGGACGCATCAGGTCTATCCGGCGCTTGCCGCGCTCGCGGTAGGTCTCTCGGAGGGGTTTGTGCTCACGGACATGGTGGCTCCTTTAAGCGCGCTTGAGCGCAGTCCCGGCCGCATGCGGCTCATTCCCGGACGCACACGCACCACGCTTATCGATGACACGTACAACGCCTCACCCATCGCGGTACAGGCGGCACTCGATACGCTCAAGGGACTCATCACAAAAGGTAGTAGGATTGCGGTATTGGGTGACATGATGGAGCTGGGCGACTTTTCCGTGGAAGAGCACCGCCGTGTGGGGACAAAGGCCGCGGAGTGCGTGCATGTGTTTGTGGCGGTCGGTGTGCGCATGAGGGAGGCAGCCGCACATGCGCGGGCAAACGGTATGTCCGCAGGTTCCATCTTCGAGTGCGGTGACGCGAAGGAAGCGGCCATGCTCGTGGCTGGAATTCTCACCGAGGGCGACATTGTACTTGTCAAAGGAAGCCAGAGTATGCGCATGGAACGGGTCGTGGAGGCACTCATGGCTGAACCGGAGCGTAAAAAAGAGCTTTTAGTGCGCCAAGATACGGAGTGGGAGGTGAGATAGTGGTGGTACATCACCTACGGGCACTTGACAAGGGTGCCGAAGTTAGGGTAGCGTGATGGTGGTCAAGTTCTATCCATAATAGGGGAAATGTCATGCCTTCACAGTTAACGTTTGATGAAATCCACGCACTACGGCTACCTACCGCGGCGGCGGCGAATGAGTGGGCACACCGCGACAATATCGAAGCGGCACGCTCGCTTCAACAGTGTGTCGGGGAGAATGTGCATAGGATCGATACAAATCAGAAAGTCAACCTCGTGTCCGTGTGTATTACTACCGGATATGCGAGAGTATGTGTCAGACCTCGACGCATCGAGGAGGTTCCCGCAGGGCTCCTTCGTCTCGCGACCTAAGTACTTAAGAATGCTGGCTTACTTGCCAGCATTCTTTCGCCCACAAAAAAAGAGGTGCAAAATGAGTTTCGCGTGGACGCCTGAGATTACCCAACGTCTGATTGAACTAAACGGAAGTGGTGTGTCAAGGCAGGAGATTGCACGTAAACTGGGAACGACCCTAGATGGCGTGCATGGGAAATTGTATCGCTTACAACGGAATGCAACTGGAAGTAATACGTCTACTTGGGGAGCGAGCAACGTACCGGATGCAAACGGTCGTGGTTCGCAAGCCGTGACGTTTGCTGAGGTTGCAAAACACCCTGATCGTTGTCGTTGGTTCATTGATGAGTCTCCAACCTCACCTGTATCTAAAGAAAGCTTGGTGTGCGGAGCTCCGACACTCCCTGGTAGCAGATATTGTAAAGAACACCACTCTAGAGTGTTTGTAAAGATGCCGGGAGTGAAAAAAGCGGTAAAGCAAGGGAAAAGTAGGATAACAAGCAAGTAGCCGTGCGACGGAAGACTGTCGCACGGTACTTTTTTATTGTAGAGACGAAACGAGCATGTCATCCTCACACGGACATATGCACGAAAAGTGCATTGTGCAGATTTTTGTTGTATTGTAGAGCACTGTAGCCACACGGCCCTGTCGTCTAATGGGCATTGGAATGAAAAGCAACCTGCGTTGCTTTTCATCCGGTCCCGAGCAAGCGAGGGAATCGCCCATGTGCCGAAGGTACGAGGCGATAGGATAAGCCTGAAAGGGCGATGTCCTAGGGGTCGTATTTTGCAGATTTTTGTTGTATCGTAGAGCACTGTAGCCACGGCCCAGTCGTTTATGGATATTGGAATGAAAAGCAACCTGCGTTGCTTTTCATCTGGTTCCGAGCAGAGCGAGGAAATCACCGTTGTCGAGCTTGCGAGACAGGTGATAGGATAAGCCCTCGTAGAGGGCGATGTGCAACTGGCGTGGTTTGAAAAGCGAGGTATAGTAGATAACATAAAATCGGCCCTATCGTCTAATGGTTAGGACATCGCCCTCTCACGGCGGTAATCCGGGTTCGAATCCCGGTAGGGTCACCAAAATTTGACTTTCGGGCTTTTTGCCCACGAATTCCGCCGCATGAAGCGCGGAAAGGTGAGGAAAAACAGGCTCGCCGCTAAAAGGTACCCCAAACGTAAGACACTCATTCTGAGCGTTATACGCTAATATGGGGA
>CAYLHB010000001.1:0-83006 GCA_964383505.1 uncultured Candidatus Saccharibacteria bacterium | reverse complement strand
GCCCGAATAAATCGGGACGTCGGGTACTCCCGGCTCCCTTGCGTTGACGGGCGGTATTACAGTACACTTACAATTACTTGTCAAGTGTCCACACACCACTGGGCAAACGGCTTTCCCGTACCCTAGCGGTTTCCATAGGTCTTTGCCTTCTTCCCCATCGCGCGCATTTCTGTCCGAAGCGCAAAAATTTTTTCAAATCCCGCGTCGGTGAGGTGCTCCTTACGGCGCACCATGAGCACGATTTCTCAAAACCTGCGATACACTTCCGCCTTCTTGGCTTGAAGTGGATATTGGTTGAAAAAAGGAAAAAGGATGTGCTCCATATCTTTTGTGCTGGTCACTTTATACTTGACGTGTGGGTACCATCCATACCGCTCATACGAGCAATCATAGATTTTCCCACAGCCAATGGTTACGAGCAATCGTTCCAGTATTTCTATTTCACGATCGTCCGCGCGAAGTTCAATTTCAAACTCCGCTCGAACCTCAAGACCCCTTTTGAGAGTCTTGTGCTTCCCGATACTCACTGAAAACGAACCCTCACCGTCTATGAACCCTACCACATAGAATGGGGGCAACATTTCCCTACGAATTTGTTCCTTCCCAAACGGTTCATAGAGCGCAGGATTGCGCACGTACGCTGACCGCTTGGTACTACGAACTCTGCTGACTTCTTGTGAGGTATTTGATGTTGTTTCCTTCACCATACCTCGGTGGTAGCAACCACCGAGGACCACCACAAGATCTCCCGTGGTAACCATGTGAACATTGTATGCATATCTCGATGTCACTACACATGATGCGCTGTTGTTTAGCACAATAGGTTTCTCCATGTACTCGAAGGATTGCCTACGCACCATGCCACACACTGACATTCAAGCTACGCACTGCTACTTTCCCCCTTCACGTACAAGGTCACCCTTGGTACGCTGGGATTTCGCTTTACGGCATTGTGCCTTGCCGCAGTTCGACTTTCACGAACTAGCTCACATAATCGCACGGCGACCCGAGTACAAGACTCGAGAACGTATTCACCGCAGTATAGCTGACCTGCGATTACTAGCGATTCCGACTTCATGTGGGCGAGTTGCAGCCCACAATCCGAACTGAGGATGCCTTTCTAAGGATTTGCTCGGGGTTACCCCGTCGCTTCCCGTTGTAGCACCCATTGTAGCGCGCGTGCCGCCCAAGGCATCAAAGGGCAATACGGACCTGGCGTCATCCCCACCTTCCTCCCAAAAAGGGCAGTCTCGCCTGACACTTGTAACAGACGACAGGGGTTGCGTTCGTTGCCCGACTTAACGGTACAATTCAAACCACGAACTGACGACGGCCATGCAGCACCTGCCTAAGCGTCCGAAGAGGGCCCACGTTTCTGCGGGCTTTCGCTTAGGTTTCAAGCCTTGGTGAGGTTCTTCGCTTAGCGACGAATTAAGCCGCACGCTCCACCGCTTGTGCGAGTCCCCGTCTATTCCTTTGAGTTTTAAGCTTGCGCTCGTACTACCCAGGCGCTTCACTTAACGCGTTAGCTTCGCCACGGAGAGGGTCGATACTCCCCATAGCTAGTGAAGATCGTTTAGGGCGTAGACTACCGGGGTATCTAATCCCGTTCGCTACCTACGCTTTCGTGTCTCAGCGTCAGGAACGAGCCAGTGCACTGCCTTCGCCTTTGGTATTCCCCACGATATCAACGGATTTCACCCCTACACCGTGAGTTCTATGCACCTCTCTCGCCCTCGAGTTCTACCGTTTCCTCCGCAGATCCGAGGTTGAGCCCCGGGCTTTAACAGAAGACTAATAGAACCGCCTACACACCCTTTACGCCCAGTGATTCCGGGTAACGCTCGAGGCATCCGTATGACCGCTCCTGCTGGCCTTTTTGCGACAGGTGTAGTACCCATCTCTCACATCACTGTGAGGTTCGGACTATATCATCACCCCTTCCGAAACGAACAGAAGTCGGGTGCTCGGCGTGTAGTCTCTGAGGGGTCAAGTTCAACAGCATCGGGAGGTAGCTTATGCCGAACGCAAGGCAGGACGTGTGCCTGTACCGTATGGTAGAACACATCTCGTCCCTCTTTACCCACATATATTTGCGGGTAGCGCTTGCCTCGACACAACGTCATATGGAGCGACGAACGGATACCAAACCGCACCTGTAGCATTTCACGTAGCAACTCGACCTCATTTGATGTGAATGAGTCCGTGCTGATGCGATACGCATAGTGCGATCGTGCGCGATAATCCAAGTGTCCATCATCCATAAACCAGACAGCAATACTAAGTGGGGTAAGTGGCATTTCACTAATGTTTCGAGGTACCACCTTTCGACGGTTCACATAGAACTGCTGTCGCAATTCTTCGAGGTCCGTGCGGTAGCGGGTACCGAAATACCACTGCCGGGTGTCGGGACGTTGTTTGGGTACGGTCTTTGTTATATTCGCAAAATGCTCATATAACCAATACACATAATCTTTTCTGCAGTCCGCTTGTTTTACCTGAAGTCGCGTACCGTGACACCCATCAAACTCAAGCGAACCATCGCCAAGCAACAATCCAACTAACACCTCTTTTTGTATTCCTGTTAACATACCTTCCATTCCATTGTAACCGACTTCCCTGCTGATTGTCTGTTAGAATCGTACCGTGCCTGTGCACACATACGACGCAGGTCATAACAGATTTCCAGCCTCACCGGTCAACCAGACTGTGACCTTTCGGTCACACTGATTCTCCCGACGAGTTTCCCGATTCATGTACCCCCGGACCTCACGATCCACGGGCTGTAGTGCATGACTGTTGCCACGCACTGCAAACAAATCAAGAACATATAGCCAAGTCTGCATTGCTCGATTACTCGAGCAAGCCGCACCAGTCATACGAATTTACTCCATTTCATCTTGTACAGGAGCTACCCTGTACCATTTTACGGAATTGGGAGCCTCTTATTCATGAGGTAACGTCAAAATTCCTCCCTCATAAAAGCAGTTTACGACCCGAAGGCCTTCATCCTGCACGCGGCGTCGCTCCGTCAGGCTTTCGCCCATTGCGGAATATTCTCGGCTGCAGCCTCCCGTAGGAGTATGGGCCGTGTCGCAGTCCCATCGGTGGGGGTCAGGCTCTCACCTCCCCTACGCGTCATAGCCTTGGTAGGCCATTACCCTACCAACTAGCTGATACGACGCAGGCCGCTCCCGGTCCGCGAAAGCTTTACCCAGCACTTTCTAAACTTCGTTGTACGCGCTTTCTCAAATGTCCGAGGCCTGCTCCATAATTTTTGAGAGCCGCTTCTCGTTCACGAGCATCTTGCTCACTGAGATAAGCTTCGTAATAAACCAAATGCCATGGTGTATGTTTGGCTGTAAAGTCACGAGAAGCGCGCTCTGAGTTATGGTACTTCAGTCGCTGTTTCAAGTCACTCGTAAAGCCAGTGTAGAGAAAGCGCGTTGATGCGCTTTTCAATACATAGACATAATACATGGCCGTATTCTAGCACAAAGACTAGAAAGTGCTGGGACCATCGGGAATTATCCAACCTTTCGGCTGGTTATGCCCGAGACCGGGGTACGTACCTACGTGTTACTACCTCGTTTGCCGTGGGTCTAAACCCACTCGACTTGCATGCCTTATCCACGCCGCCAGCGTTCACCCTGAGCCAGGATCAAACTCTAAACAAGAACCGAAACGAGCATAGGCCCGCAACGGCTGTTTAAGTTGAACTCAAACAATAGTTAAGGAATCTTTTTTTTGAGCTGTGCCGAACACCCCTCGCGGGGCATCCGACACGGACGGAACAAAAGAGAACGCAGTCCCTTTTGTCCCTAGGTTGTTTGCATGTATGCGGTTGTCAATGAGCCATCAAAAACCGCCCCTTTTGGCAGTGGAACAAGTATACTTATCCCCAGCACTCCGTCAAGGGTACCATAGGGTATAGTAAGGGGCGATGAAGACTGCTGAAACCGTGGTGATGTCGGTGGGGGGATCGCTCATAGTGCCCGAGGAACTAGATGTTAGCTTTTTAAAGAAATTAAAGCGATTTGTCCTCGGGGAGCTCGCCCGTGGGCGACGGTTTGCCATTATCGCAGGAGGCGGCCGAACCGCACGCAACTATCAAGATGTGGCAAGAAAGGTGTCCAAACTCGCCGCGGAGGACCTCGATTGGCTCGGGCTCCACGCCACACGGCTCAACGGACACCTCCTGCGCACCATTTTTCGCGACGTAGCACATCCAGTGATGATCACGAACCCCGACGATGTGCTCGATGTGCCGAAAAGTGCGCGACTCATTGTGGCCGCCGGCTACCGGCCTGGCGCATCCACCGATCTGCGCGCGGTGCAGATCGCAAAACACCTTGGCGCACATGCACTCATAAACCTCTCAAACATCGACTACGCGTACGACAAAGACCCGCGCACGCATAAAGACGCACAGCCAATAAAGGAGATTGGCTGGTACGAGTTTCGCGCGCTCCTGCCCAAAGAGTGGGACCCGGGACTTAGTGCCCCCTTCGACCCCGTTGCGGCACGAGAAGCAGAACGCCTCGGCCTTGAAGTGGTCATCATGAACGGTGCAAAGCTCGGTGAGGTGCGAAAGTACTTAGGAGGCAAAAGGTGTGTGGGGACGGTGGTTGGAAGAATTACGTAATCGATTACGTAAATAACAAAGGTGCCCCCGAAGGGGCGAATGTGGAGGGGTGGCGCTTTCGCTTTTGCGCCGGATTTAGGCGTATCGACATACCCCACTCACGACCAGACCAGAAGTCTATGGTCGGTACAGGGATTTTGCTGACCACCACCTCCACATACGGGCCGATTACTACTTCACGTCAATATACGCTCGCACCTCACGCTCCGCGTCTTCAAACCTAGCAATTACGTCGGCGCAGTGCCTATTGTGGGTGTACACATCCTGAAAGAGCTCCATATCGTTCTGCACGCTCTCCACTGCGTCCATGAGAAAACCGAACGATACCGTGTCGATGTCGGTACGACGAAACCCGCCCTTTGTGACGACTTGACCGATGTAGTGCGTAAGAAAAAGCGTCTCGGCGAGCATACGGTCGTGTGCTTCAGGTGACATTTCGAGTATGACGAGACCGAGCTCATTGGTGATGTTTCGGAAGGAGGTGAGTTCTTCTTGAGCAAGTGTGTGGTCTGTGAGGACTAATCGAAGCCCCTCGAGCGTCTTCCCCCGCTTGAGAAAGCTGTATGGACCAAACATCGGGTGCGTCGCAACGTAGCGAACGTCTTTGTACTTTTTTATGAGACCGACCGTGTACTCTTTTACCGTGGCAACATCAATAATGGTACTCGCAGGCCCGAGGCGAGGCACCACCTCCTCAAGCACGGACGCGTATGCCCGTATCGGCACACAGAGCACCATGAGGTCACTTTTCGCTACTAGGTCAAGTGATTCCGCACTCTCGTGCTCTCCACCTGTACTATAAATGTGCACGTCTATGTCCGGGGCATAGCGACGCGCGAGCTCATGGACAAACTGCCCAAATGAACCGTACCCGATAATACCAATTGAGCGCACCGCGCTCGCATAGGGGGACTCCGTCATGATCGTGCACGGATACCTACGGCGTCCATGAGCGCATCAACCGCTTCGATGAGCTCCTCGCGCGTGCCGTTATTCATACATGTGTGGTCGGCCATGCGCATTACCTCCGCTTTTTGCATACCGTTCGGGTCAGGGTCGTTCATCTCAAGCTCCTCGTGCCGTACGAACTCTTCAAAAGAAATGTTGTCACTCGAAGCACCTCGAAGTGAAATGCGTTCGTAGCGCACCCTCACATCAGCGTCCACCGCAATGAGTGTTCCCCCAAGTGCGCGGAGCGTGGTCGCTTCTGCTCGCGCGCGCACGGAGTCAACTACTATACGCTCCCACCCCGCCGCCTCTGCACGTGCATGGTATGCGCGCACGAGGTAATCATCTCCGTGCGCCCGTCGCAGTGCGTTCGCTTTCTCTCGCAGGTGGACCCTGTCAGTGGGCTTCCCTTCCGCCTCAAGCGCCTCGGTGAGAAGTGCACGTGCGGAACAGTGCACAAACCCATAGTGCGACACGAGGCGCTCGACCACCGTGCCCTTGCCCGCCCCATCGGTACCAGTGATACCAAGGAGCACCATACTGTTCTACGCACGTGGCGCACGACTGCTCTGCCACCGCTCAAAGGATACAAGGAGCGGTGCGGCAAGGAAGAGTGAACTGAATGCACCCCCCACCACACCGATTGCGAGCGTGAGGGTAAACGCACGAGTCGGCTCTCCGCCAAAAACAAATATCGCGAGCACCGCCAGGAGCGTGGTGACCGAAGTGTAGAGCGATCTGACCCACGTTTCAGAGAGCGACCTGCCCACCGTCTCATCGAACGACTCTTCGATACGCTTCTCTTCATTCTCGCGCAAGTTCTCACGCACGCGGTCGAAAATAACAATCGTGTCGTTCACGCTATAGCCGAGAATGGTGAGGAGCGCGGTTACAAAGAGGATATCAATCTCGACCCCAAGCACGCTTCCCATGAGCGCAAAGAATGCCGTGGGCACGAGTACGTCGTGCACGAGCGCCACAATCACAATAATGCCGTACACCCACGACGAGACGGGCTTCGAGACGTACCTGAAGGCGAATGCCACGTAGAGTATTGTGAGGAGCACCACCACTCCAATGGCCACGAACGCCTTTTTCGCGAGCTCGTCACCTATCACTGGCCCGATAGTGGTGTGGCGTTTTTCCGTGAGCGGCACCGTACCCCCGAGCGAAAGGGCGTCGAGCGCAGACGTATGTCCGGCAACGGAAAGCTCACGAGAGCGCACGAGGTAGCCCTGCTCGCCTATGGCGCGCACTGAGAACGACTCAACGCCCGCCTTTTCGAGCGCCTCCTCCACCGCACCCTTGTCAGGGCGAGCCTCCTCATAGCTCACCTCGACGAGTGTTCCTCCGGTGAAGTCAATGGAAGGGCGAAGACCCATGACGGCAATTACCGCTATGCCTGCCGCAAGGTACACGCACGCAATGAGGTAGAATGTTTTTTTGTGGGCAAGAATGTGCATACCTATTTGTTGGATTGAGGGACACGGAACAGGAAGCGGGTGAGTGCGGAGGTCTCGCGCGCACCAAGAAAGAGCATGAGGACGCGTGTGACCACAAGCGCGCTAAACATCGATACACAGATACCTATTGCGAGTGTGAACGCAAAGCCCTGCACACTTGAGGTGCCTATCCAGTAGAGCACTGCGGCAGAAAGAAGCCCCGTGATGTTACCGTCGCGAATGGGAAGCCACGCTCGACTGAACCCTTCGGAAATCGCCTCGGTGAGCCCCTTCCCCATGCGTAGCTCGTCGCGCATACGTTCAAAAATGAGGATGTTCGCATCAACCGCCATGCCGAGTGAGAGTATGAAGCCTGCGATGCCGGAGGCGGTGAGCGTCACGGGAATGAGCTGGTAGAGCGAGAGGTTCACAAACAAATAGAAAATGAGCGCGAGCGATGCGAAAAGACCCGGCAAGCGGTACACAAGCACGAGAAAGACCACGATGGCACCAAAGCCGATAAGCCCCGCGCGTACGCCCTTCTTGAGTGTCTCCGCACCGAGGGTTGCCCCCACCGTGTCGGTGGACACAAGCACAACAGGCACAGGGAGCGCGCCGATGTTGAGGTTGCGCACAAGCTCGCGCGCCTCTTCAGGTGTGAAGTTGCCGCTTATAACCGCAGTACCACCCTCAATGGGTTCCCGTACCACCGGCTCGGAGATGCTTTTGCCATCGAGGAAAATGGCAATCTGTTTTCCCACGTTCTCTTTGGTAATGGTGCCGAAGAGTGCCTTTCCCTCATCATTGAAATTGACATGGACGGTCGGCTCATTCGATATCGGCCCTCCCGTACTGTTTGCAAACACAAGCTGTGCATCGGCGACATAGCGGCCTGAGAGGCCCGTGTCTCCGTAGCGCTCCTCTGTCGAAGTCGCCGTCTCATTGCGTACAAGTTTGAACTCAAGCAGGGGCGTCTTTCCTATTTGTTCAACCGCATCATCGATCTGCGTCACGCCAGGAAGCTCGACAATCAGGCGCTCGGTCGAGGTGCCACCCGAGAGCACACTCGCTTTCTCTGTTTGTACGAGCGGCTCCCCCACCCCGAAGACATTTACCCTGCGCTCAATGACGTCGCGAAGGGCACGCATCGCTTCGGGCACATCCCCGGGAGAAAGCGCGGAGGTATCGGCTTCATAGACAAGCTGGGTACCGCCGACTAGGTCGAGCCCGAAATGAAAGGGCATTTTTGCATTAGAGGCACTGTTGGTGAAGACAAACCAGCCTACGAGGCCTGCGGTGACCACTACCCAAACAAGCCCAATACGAGCGGAAAGCATGTAGGCCAAGTATAGCCATTTTTGAGTCCTGCGCAACCTCTACCGCTCCATACGGCGGTCTTTCTGACGTCTCTTAAGAAGCGCGAGCGCGAGGAGATTTTCAAAAATCTTCACAACAGTGATGGGCCCGATGCCGCCGGGCACAGGTGAGAAGAGCGCGGCTTTCTCCGCACACGCTGGGTCGGCGTCTCCCTTCAAGACCCCCTCCGCCTCGCTCGTGCCCGCATCGAGTATGAGTACCCCCTCTTTGACCATGTCCGGCGTAACGAGTCCTGGTACACCCGCGCCGAGAATGAGCACCTCGGCACTGCGTGCGTGGGATGCGAGATCTTCAACGTGCTTGTTGACGCTCGTGACAATACCACCCTGACGCTTTGCCCATATGGCCGCAGGCGCTCCGACAAGACGACCCTCCCCCACCACAAGCACCTGTCGCCCCATGAGACGAAAGCCGTAGGTCTCGAGTATCGCACTCATCGCTCCTACGACCGGGGGGTGGAACGGGAGCGCGCCCTCTCGATACGTATCGAAAGCAGTGTGTCCGAGTACATCAACATCGTGACTTAGTGGAAAAAGTTTTAAAATAGGTTCAAGCTCATAGTGCGTCGAGAGTGGGAGCTGGAGTACGATGCCATCGTACTCCTTTGTTGCTTTCATGAGCAGGTCGAGCAAATCTTCCGTGGTTGCAAACGTGTCAGGGCGAATGATCTCTGTCTTCATACCGAGATCCTTCGCAGTTCTCTGCTTGTACTCGATAAACTTAGTCACCGCAAGGTTCTCTTCTGTGACGAGTATTCCGAGCGAGAGACGCGTGCCCGCCTCACTCACACGCTCCCGAAGCTCGGTGAGTGCACGATGTGCAATTATTTTGCCTTCTACAGTTACTCCCGCCATAGCCCGCACATGATACCACTAACAGCCACTTCGCGAGAGTACCACTTTGAGTGTCTTCAAAATGATGTGAATATCGAGCGTGAGCGAACGGTTCTTCAGGTAGAATAAATCATACGAAAGTTTTCGCCTTGTTTCGTTGATGTCGGCTCCGTGGTGCGGGTGGGCCTCATGGAAAAGTTGGGCCCAGCCGGTGAGTCCCGGTTTGAGAAGAAGCCGCGTACGGTAGTAGGGTACCTCCTTTGAGTAGAGGTCTACGAGTGCGGGGAGCTCGGGGCGAGGACCTATGAGCGAGACGGAGCCGGACAGGAGATTGAGTGCCTGTGGGAGCTCATCGATGCGGCTCTTTCGCAAGAAACGTCCGATGCGCGTCACAGTGAGAGTACTTTTCAGAACCGCGCTCCCCTCGTCGGAGCCCGACATGGTGCGGTACTTGTACATGGTGAGTGGACGACCAAAGTGCCCTACGCGCACCTGTCGCACGAAGAGCGTCCCCCCGTCGTCGAGTCGTACCGCAAGTGCAACGCACGGTAGAGTAAGTAAAAACGCGATGAGCACCGTACAGCCGGCTACCACATCAATGAGCCGGCGCAGCACATCGTAGAGAGGTCTGCGTCCTTTTGTGACGTGTTCAAAGAACCATCGATGTGAGAGTGACGAAACGGGAATGCGGGAAAAAATTCCCTCATACAAACGAGAGCTATCCATGAAAATGAGTCGAGGCTCAAGAAAGAGGATATTGAAAAACACGGGAAGGAGCGCTTCCATGTGCGGGTCGCGAATATCGGCAACGATGGCGCGTATGTCACGCTCCTTGATGTAAGTGAGGAGTTCTTCTTGGAGCGTGGGGCTGTGCTCAACATCCTGTGGCGCAAACGTGTGGATGAAGCGGAATCCATAGCGCGGATTACTGTTTATCTCACGCTCCAACTCCTCGGCTTCAGGTCCACTCCCCAGCATGATGGCGCGACGCTGTTTCTTCAATCCAAATATCCGCATGAGGTAGAGACGCCAGAGCACAAGAAGCAAGCTTGAGACACCGAGGTAAATGAGAAGGATCGTTTTAGGGGTGATACCAAACACGGGAACAGTAAAGAAAAATAACGCCGCGATACTTACGTTCACGATTTGCGTGTGGATGATGAGGCTCGGAAGTCGCTCCTTAAAGAGCGTCGTGTGTTGTTCATAAAGACCCGCAATAAAAAAAACGAGCACCCACACGAGAAATAGGAGGGTGAACGGCTCCGCATGTTGGGAATAGACCATTAAGGAGGGCGACTCAAGCGCCCGAAACGCAAGCGAGAGGTAGAGCGAAAGGTAGAGTACAACCACATCGCCTACGAGCAGTGCCACTGATTCAGTTCTTCCGGTTATCATGGTTGACGTACACTATATAATATAGCATTGTTTGAGCAAGTTGCTGGGTGAACGGAGAGTTGCTCTCCTCCATGGGGGAACTACCGTTCCCCCGACCCCCCTCCCGCACCGCCTCTGTGCTTTCAACACGTCCCTATGATACAACCTACGCAATTTGATGAAGTTCAGGGCACCGAGGAACGCTTACCCTTGAGCACTATCGAGCATATTTTGAAAGAGTTCGTGACAAAGGTAAGGAAGAAGTTCGCAAATTACTTAAGTGGTATATGAAAACGAAAGTGATGTATATCATTACGAAGTCGAATTGGGGCGGTGCGCAGAAGTACGTGTACGACCTCGCGACAGGGTTACCGAAGGATGCGTATGAGGTCTCGGTGGCACTTGGCGGTACCGGTGCCAAGGGGGCTCCAACAGGCATGCTCGCCGAAAAACTTGGGCGCGCTTCCGTGAGTATTCACTTTATCGAGTCGTTTTCGCGTGATATTGGAATCTTGCGAGAGTGGCGCACACTTGTTGCACTTATCACACTCTTGCGCAGTGAGCGGCCCGATGTGGTACACCTCAACAGTTCAAAGGCTGCCGGGCTCGGTGGACTCGCCGCATATATCGCACGGGTCCCCATCCGGGTGGTCACCATACATGGGTTTGCATTCCGCGAACAGTTAGGTCCGACGTCCCGCATTATGCGCATGTTCCTTAGCTGGCTCACACTCCTGTGCGCAACGTGCGTCATTTGCGTTGCAAAATCCGATGCCGCAATCGCACGATCATGGCCTTTCGTGGGGAGACGCATTATCTCCGTACCGTTGGGAATACATACTCCCACCCTGCTTTCGCGTGAAGAGGCGCGAGCGGCACTAAGCGCACGTGTGGGTCGCGACATCTCCGACACCATACTTATCGGCACCATCGGCGAACTAACCCGCAACAAGGGTCAACGCTACCTACTTGATGCAGTTTCCATGCTAAAGAACACTGCAGTAGAGCTTGTGGTAGTGGGAACGGGGGATCTTGCCGAAATACTCCACACACACGCACGGACTCTCGGCATCGAAGAGAAGGTGCACTTTGTTTCTATCCCGTCCGACGCGGCATCGTTCCTGCGAGCATTCGACGTCTTTGTGCTCCCCTCGCTCAAGGAAGGTTTTCCCTACGTACTCCTTGAGGCATCCCACGCGGGGCTCCCCATCGTTGCCACCTCTGTGGGGGGTGTGCGGGACATTGTCGAAGACGGGGCCACAGGAAAAGTGGTTCCCCCGGGCGACGCCAACGCGCTTGCTCAAGCGATTGCATCCCTTCTTCAAGACCGAGCTGAAGCTACTCGATTGGGTAACTCGGCGAGGGAGTTTGTGAATAAAACTTACAGTATCGAATGTCTGCACAATGAGACATACGCGCGCTACTCACGTTAGATGAAGCTCTTCATCTGCGCGTCTGCGCTCCACACTACGCCCGTACCGCCTCATACTAATAAGGAGCCCTAGCGCGAAAAACTCCGTCACAAGGTGGGAGCCACCGTAGGACATAAGCGGCATGGTAGTTCCGGTGACAGGGAGTAATCCCACATTCATTCCCACATGTATCGTGATGTGCGCCATGAACCAAGCGAGCACTCCGAGCGCAGTGAGTGTCTCAAAATTTGTAGCACCGAATCGCGCGATACCGAGGATGCGCCAGAAGAGTATACCGAAAAGTATGAGCAACCCGAGTGCACCCACCACCCCCCATTCTTCGACAAACGCGGCAAAAATGAAATCCGTCTCAAACTCAGGCAGGAAATCGAGCTTCGACTGCGTGCCATACCCTATACCCTTCCCCCAAAGACCACCCGAGCCAACCGCAATAACAGACTGGAGCGCGTTGTACCCAGCTCCCTGGGTATCTGCGAGTGGGTTTAGGAATGTCATGATACGTGTTTTCTGGTACGGCTCGAATGCACCAAACCAAAGTCCCGACCCCGTGATCCCCGCAATGAGAAAGACGAACACGAGGTGCTTTTTGGAGATACCAGAAACGAGCACCATTGCGAACCAAATCGTAGCGACTATCACTGCCGACCCAAAGTCGGGTTCCAGAAAGAGGAGTGCGAAAAACAAAAACGTATACACGCCGGAGACGAGAATATGGCGTATGTGGGCTATTTCAACATGGCGACGCGAGAAGTATTTTGCGAGCACGAGTACGAGCACGAGTTGGGCTGGATCGGAGGGCTGAAAGGAAAAAACCCCCAGATCAAAACGATTACGCGCGCCAAGAGTTACGTCCCCAATTAACAACACAAGTGCGAGAAGTGCGAGTGCTCCTAAGTAGAACGACACGAGCACACTCGTCCGTCGAAGAAACCGAACATCAATGAGTGTAGGGAGCACCATCACAACACATGACACCCCTATCCACATGAGTTGGTGTTCAAAAAATGTGCTCTCGGGGTTGTGTGACTGCATCGTCACCAAGCCCGCAAGCGAGATGAGTGGTGCCGTGCCCGCGAGGAGCCAGTCAAACCTAACTACGTAATCGCGCACCTTCATTTAGAGCGTAGGGGGATGGGCGGCATTGGCGTCCTTTTGCATTGGAGGTGTACGGGGCACGATCTCCACGCGCCCTACGGGGCGCGGAAAAGGACGAGGCCAAGTGAAAGTCACCTGTGCATTACCACGTGAGAGGATGCGCGTAACCACTGTTTCGCTCGCCGCCATGATGTTGTCATCCGTGTCAAAGATAAGTGCGGAGACCTCCGTGTCCCGCACTTCAAAAAACTCTCGATTCACCACGCGTGCCGTGAGACGTGGCCGGACACTCTCCTCTGCAAGCGATTGTTGTTCAATATCCAAATCAATCGGAATGCGCTGTGTGTACCACACCGGTTCATTTGCAAACTCGACAAATGCCCTTGCTACACGTTTCCCTTGAGTGTCTATTCCCCCCTCAAAAATGGGAACGACCGGGTCGCCGTGTATGAATGTACTTCCGTCCCGCTCTACCACCAACGCATTATTCTCGTCATATAGTTTGAATCGATAGGAAATAGTATCGACATACGAGTGCAAGTTAGGATTCTCAACGTATGCGACAACACTCCAAAAACCCTCGGACACCTCAAGAGGCATAACCCACTTCGTGAGGAGTCGCCTCGTTTCTGATGCACACCGTAACCCACATATACCCCCGCAGTCTACACCAAGCTCATTCTGGTTCTGTTTGCCATCGGTGCAAGTTGGTGGTTGGTCAAGTATCCACCACAGAAAACCACTCGCACACAGCGCCACTACCACGAGAACGCCCCCGAGATACTCCGCTTTTCTAGTAAATGACCACGAGAGAAGCATGGCTTCAGTATACCAAAACTCCCCCTATGGGGAGCAACTCGCGATCGCGATCTATAGGACCAGCAAATGCGCATCTCGTTTGGTGCCGAGAAATGTGATGCATGGGCACTTCACTACTCTATGTTGGCGGCTAGCTACTCTCCCTTTACAAGTACCATCGCCACTACAGTGCTTAACTTCTGTGTTCGGAATGGGAACAGGTGTACCCACTGCGTCAAACCACCAACATAGAGGATTGAAATGCGCTTGAAGTCTTGGAAGTGGTGCCAGGCGAACCCGGCACAAAAATTCGAAAAGAAAAGAACAAGAAAGGTTGGCGGGGGGCGCGTGCTGTGGGAGGATTACAGACGCGCCTCCCCGCCGTGTGGTACGTCAAGCTCTTGGTAGGGACGACACCAGGAGCACCACGTCTGTAGGTTAGCAGACGTGCGACGACGCACCACTTCCAAAACTTCAAACCTTGCGGGTAGCGAGAGATACATTACTCTCTCAAAGCATACACCTGTCCGATAGCGCGCAACGTCTGCGCACACTCAGCGCGTATTTCTACGCGTGGCACATTGTCAGATTTCCCAACAGGAAACTCGACGAATTAGTACACCTCGGCTCAACACATCACTGTGCTTCCACCTGGTGCCTATCAACGTAGTCGTCTCCTACGGGTCTCAAATGATTCCTAATCTTGGAGGCGGCTTCCCGCTTAGATGCTTTCAGCGGTTATCCGTTCCCGACATAGCTACCGAGCAGTGCAGCTGGCGCTACAGCTCGTACACCAGAGGTCAGTTCATCCCGGTCCTCTCGTACTAAGGACAAATCTCCTCAAGAATCGACGCCTGCAGCAGATAGAGAACCAACCTGTCTCACGACGGTTTGAACCCAGCTCGCGTACCTCTTTAAATGGCGAACAGCCATACCCTTGGGACCTTCTCCAGCCCCAGGATGAGGTGAGCCGACATCGAGGTGCCGAACTCCGCCGTCGCTATGGACGCTTGGGCGGAACTAGCCTGTTATCCCCGGGGTAACTTTTATCCGTTAATCTCTGGCCGCGTCTAATGCGTACCATCGGTTCACTAGGTTCTGCTTTCGCACCTGCTCGACACGTCCGTCTTGCAGTCAAGCCAGCTTATGCCCTTACACTATCGGCACGGTTTCCATTCGCGCCTAGCTGACCTTTGAACCCCTCCGTTACTCTTTAGGAGGGTACCGCCCCAGTAAAACTGCCTGCCACGCACTGTTCCTCACGGGTTTTGCCCGTGCAGGTTAGAATTTGCACACGTACAGAGTGGTATTTCACTGACGACTCCACGACCCCCAAAAGGGCCGCTTCAAAGTCTCCCACCTATGCTACGCAGTAAGCACGCAAACCCAATACGAAGCTGCAGTAAAGCTCCACGGGGTCTTTCTGTCTAGCTGCAGGTAACCGGCATCTTCACCGGTATTGCGTTTTCACCGAGCCACTCCCCGAGACAGTTGCCCAATCGTTACACCATTCGTGCGCGTCGGAACTTACCCGACAAGGAATTGCGCTACCTTAGGACGATTCATGTACGTTATCACCCGTTTGTTCGTGAGTCTGCGTGTCCAACGCAAGACCGAACGGGATCCTCTATGTCGCCATAGAGATCGGACTATATCATGCCACTTCCTGGCGTCTTCGCCGTGAAAGGGCTCTAGCGTGTAGTCTCTGAGGATTTTCTGCAAGCGATGCTTGATAATGGTCGAGTGTGTACTTCCGTGTCCTGCCCCTACCCTCGTTGAGGGTTTCGCGCAGCTCAATAACTTCTCGAAGTCCTTCTTGCGTCAAGTGCCCATTCACGGACGTGATTGCCACTATTTTCTTGAAGACGAGAAAATTTTTCAACTTTGAAGAAGACAGGAACGGAAATGCTTTGAAGAAAGGTATCACCCGTTCTTCTATCGATGTGGGGTTCGATACAATAAAGTACCAGACCCCATCTTTGCGCTGTTGGAAGCGCCCGCAGCCTAGATGTTTTTTAAGTAGCACCAACACTGTCTTGTCCCGTTGCGAGACATTGAATGTTGTCACCACTTGCCAACCTATACTGTGGTCGTCCCGCTTTCGCAGGGACACGTTGAAGCTTCCTTCTCCGTCCACAAAACCGGACAAGTAATGTCCAATCTGTGGCGGAATGTTTGTGAGCCAAGAAGTATCTTGCATGGATGTTTCTATGGCTTGCAGAATCTTTCCTGCGGATTGTCTGCACTGCTGCATTGTTACTGCACGGTTGACCGACCGCACGAGTAGCACCAGATACTCAGATATTCCCGCATTTAGCTAGATTTTATAACTACAATCGTTCATAGTTATCGCCGACATTGACCAGGGCTTACAGCGCCCAGCTTAAGCACATTCTATTCACAACCGTTGTGTATGTATGGACTTTGTTGGGGGCGAGTCATTGCTCGCCCGTAGTATTTTTATTCTCTCGACTCAACCTCGCAAAGAGCGGGTCGAAAACTTTCACATCAAGCCATCGCTCAATTGTCCCTCTGAAGATGAGGGGGGCGATCATGACAATGAGGAATAAACCGAAATACAACATTACTTTCACTCCTTTTTCCAACAAAGTCCGTACAACACGTCAGTCATGCGCAGAATGTGCTCAAACCAGCACTGGTTGACCTTCTGGCATTGGTCAGGTGTCACCCCCTATACATCCTCTTTCGAGTTCGCAGGGAGCTGTGTTTTTGGTAAACAGTCGTCAGGCAAACTTTCGCTGCGCCCGTTCGCATCGCGCGAAGCGCGATGCTCAAACTCTAAAATCAAAGTACAACGTGCAAAATGACAACTTAATTTTACATTGTCATCTTACATTTTAATGTTTGCATTTTGACCTTGAGTTCACATCGTGTTCCCCACGATGCGAACGGGAGGCCTTATCCCTAAGTTACGGCCGCTTTTTTGCCGAGTTCCTTGGGGAGCTATCACTCGTTCGTCTTGGTCTTCTCGACCTTCCCACCTGTGTCGGTTTGCGGTACGGACTCTCTATAGCTAGAGCTTAGAAGCTTTTCTTGGAAGCGCGCTCCTTCAAATTGTCGTTGGGCGAACCCGCCAACTTTCCGCTCCGCTCGGAATCGGCATTAAAGCCAGGTGCCCGGATTTACCTAAGCACCGTCCTCACGGCACGGACGACAAGCCAATAAGTCGCTTGAAGTACAGCACTCCGTCCCTCCTTCGCACTATAGAGAGGTGATGGAATATTAACCATCTGTCCATCGCCTCCCCCGTTCGGGATCGGCTTAGGCCCGACTAACCCTTGGCTGATCATCATAGCCAAGGAAACCTTGGGATTTCGACGTGCGGGGATTTCACCCGCATTGCGGTTACTCGCGCCGGCATTCTCACTTCCGTACGCTCCACCATGGGTTTCCCCTTTGGCTTCACAGCAGAACGGAACGCTCTCCTACCATCCCAGCACTTTCTAAAACTCCGACGTTCCACAAGCAACAAAGTCCTGTGGCGACTTTGGCTGGATGTTACGTACAGTTACTTAGAAAGTGCTGGGATCCGCAGTTTCGGTACCATGCTTAGCCCCGATCATCTTCGGCGCAGAGTCTCTTGATCAGTGAGCTGTTACGCTATCTTTGAATGGTGGCTGCTTCTAAGCCAACATCCTGATTGTCACAGAAACTCCACCTCCTTAGTTTGCTACTTAGCATGGATTTAGGGACCTTAACTGGCGGTCTGGGCTGTTTCCCTTTTGACCAATGGAGCTTAGCCCCCACAGTCTGACTGCCATACTTTTGACCTCTGGTATTCGGAGTTTGATAGGTCTGACGAGATTTCTCCCTATTCAGACCTTCCAGTGCTCTACCCCCAAAGGGAACATATGACGCTAGCCCTAAAGCTATTTCGGAGAGAACCAGCTATTACGAGGTTCGATTAGCTTTTCACTCCTTACCACAAGTCATCCGATCGTGTCGCACTGCGAACCGGTTCGGGCCTCCACGGCCTGTTACAGCCGCTTCACCCTGCTCATGGTAAGCTCACCTCGATTCGGGTCTTACGCGCGCGACTGAATCGCCCTATTCAGACTCGCTTTCGCTGCGGCTCCGGGGGTCGCCCCTTAGCCATAGCCACGTGCGTAAACTCGCCGGCTCATTCTTCAATAGGCACGCCGTCACCCCGCACTTTCTAAAACTCAAACAGGTTCTGCACGCAACAGATACCTTCTCCATTCTTGAGCTCAGTGTGCCACTCAAGTTCTAGAAAGTGCGGGGCTCCGACTCCTTGTAAGCATACGGTTTCAGTTCTATTTCACTCCCCTCCCGGGGTTCTTTTCACCTTTCCCTCACGGTACTAGTTCACTATCGGTCTTGAAGAGTATTTAGCCTTGGGTGTTAGTGCACCCGGATTCACGCAGGCTATTCGTGTCCCGCGCTACTCAGGAACGGTAGTAAGAGAGACGTGTTCGTTTTCGCGTACGGGGCTGTTACCCGCTGGGGCCGCCCTTTCCAGAGCGTTCCGCTAACAAACACATTTTATGACTCTCCTCGTTGCCGACGCTACCGCCCTACAACCCCCAGCACTTTCTCAATATCCAACATTTTACAACACAGACGCCGTATCACCATAAGGATCCGTGTAGTTCTATGTTAGACACTTAGAAAGTGCTGGGTTTGGGCTCCTTCCGTTTCGCTCGCCGCTACTCAGGAAATGCCTGGATTTTTTACCGTACCGGCAATGGACGCCGCCACGGCAAAAAATCCGTTATTGGTCTCTTTTCCACCAGGTACTAAGATGTTTCAATTCCCTGGGTCTGCTTCCGGCACTTTCTAAAACTCCGATTCTTTTCACAGCAAGTTTCCTTTTAGGAGTACTCCTGTTGTGTTTTATACAGATTCTTAGAAAGTGCCGGATCCTATGAGTTTGTCATAGGGGGTTTCCCCATTCGGACATCTCCGGATCAAAGGTTGCTAGACACCTCCCCGAAGCTTATCGCAGTCGTACCACGTCCTTCATCGCCTCTTCAAGCCAAGGCATCCACCGTATGCCCTTAGATTTCCTGTCGGGAAATCTAACAATGTCGAACCCACTATAGCACCGCAGCATGTTGCCATACCGCACTGTACGCAAGGCCACCACCGCATTGGGGGCGTCGCTTCTGTGGGACTCGACTGTGTCCGGCGCGCTAAACGCTAACGCTACCGGACAGGTGTATGCTTTTTCACGCTTGAAAGCACCTCTGCTTTCAAGCGTACCCGCGTCCCGCACTAGGCGCTTGCGCACCTACCGGGACCTATGGAGTTGTCAATGTTCGGCCGCCCTTCCGTTTCGGTCATTCCGTCTCCGCTTCAATGCACACGCATGTGCCCTGTGCGAAGAAAGAATGGCTGTGTGTGGGTGTTGTATAGGTAGTATGCTGGGAAGAAAAAAACCGCTTGCGCGGTCTGCGTAGCCCCACAAATACACCGGCTACCCGACCCGCATACGCTGTGAGCTTGTAATACCCTTCATAAGGTAGAGACAGTATACTCACACTGAAAACCTTGTCAAATATGGCTACATCGCAACACATTATCTACATTCGCTCGCTTTTGCAGAGCTGGTGTGGAGAAGTATGTGGATTACGTGGCGTGTAGACGGTCGAGTATGCACTCATGGGGAAAATCGAGCACCTCGCGAACCAACCTGTCCTGTACACGCTTTCGAAACGCAAAATCATCCGACGTGAGGGTTGCGTAGCGAAGCTCCTTACCGAGCTCTGCTTCGAGCTGACGTATGGAAAGTGCAAGCGCCTGGACGTCAATTTTCTCTCCCACAATGAGGAGGTCAAGCGCGCTCTCCCCGTTTTGCAAAAAAAGGCCGCTCGTCACGACAAGGCGAAGCTGGCCCACCCCCTTGAGGTGCTTGAGAATCTCGTCCCCTGTCGGCAGAAGTGTATCTGCCAAGAAAGTACGGAGTGGCGTGAGGTGAGGGTGGCGTGCATCAAGCATCCACCCCGCCGCTCGCCGCTTCTTTGGGTTTCCCTTCGCATCGGTGCCGTACTCTTTGAAAAACTCGCGCTTGCGGAGCACCCCCGCCCTCCCGAGCGCCGCAAGCTCTCTTGTAGCGGTGTCGGGAGAAATGCGAAGACGCTTCACGACATCATCCCTGTCCACTACGAGGTCTGGGTTGAAACAGAACAAACGGAGCAACTTCACCTTCGCAGGAGAACCAAAAAGCTTTGAAAGCTCGCGCATATGGGAGGTAGTATACGGCCTCGCGAAGCCGCGCACCACTTGTGGGAAACCCCGGATGTTGTCATCCGGGGTTACCTATAAAAACTATCCGCAGCATAATTGCCACAATTATAAGCGGTGTAAGCAGAAGCAACCACCTTGGTGCTTCAGGCCACTGGGCCGGTTTCTTTGTTGCGGGCTTTGGTACCTGCCGTTTCTGAGTATTTTGCATAGCACAACCCATAACGTGTTTGCACCTACACGTAAGCATAATACAGAGATTCTGTAATGAAAAGGCACGAGGAAGGTATACCGAAACACGCACCCTTGCAGGTGCGTGTCTCTATGTGTGCTGTTTGAATACTCCTACTTGAGTGTCACCTTTCCTCCCGCCTCTTCCATTTTCTTCTTCAATTCTTCCGCTTCTTCCTTCTGTACATTCTCCTTGAGTACAGAAGGCGCACCGTCTACAAGATCCTTCGCCTCCTTGAGGCCAAGACCGAGCACCTCCTTCACCACCTTGATAACCGCAATCTTTTGTGCACCACCGTCGGTGAGCTCAACTGTGAACGTGGACTTCTCCTCCTCAGCCGCACCCGCGCCTGCTCCGGCACCCGGAGCCGCTATAGCGACCGCGGCCGCTGACACTCCGAAACGCTTCTCGAGTGCCTTGACGAGCTCATGGAGCTCAAGCACGCTCATGGATTCCACCTGCTCAACAAGCGCTTTGAATTTTGCCGGCACTTCTGCTTTCTCTTCCTCTGCGGGTGCCGAAGTTTCCTTTACCTCTTCTGTTGCAGGAGTCGTTTCGACAACCTCCTGCTTTGTGTCTTCATCTGCCATGGTAGTTGTATGTTAGTGAATGATACTGCTTGTAATTTTTACACGTGCTACTCACCACGCTTCTCCGCGTACCTGTCGAGTACAACCGCAAAACGCTGGATGGGCGAATTGATAAGATTAACGAACATGCCGAGGAGTTGGTGGCGAGACGGGATAGTCGCTATCTCCGTCATCTCCGCCGCATCCATAAACTTCCCCTCGAACACGCCGCCGAGAATGAGCACCTGCTCTTTCTTGGTCTTCGCGTACTCGTTGATCTCCCGCGCAGGCGCGATGAGGTCCTCCCCCCACGCGAGCGCAACCTCTCCGGGAAGCTCCGGCATGGTTCCCTCAAGACCAAGCTCTGTGAGCGCTTTGCGTATGAGCGTCTTTTTCGCCACATAGTACGACACGTGCTCGGCGCGCAATTTGCGTCGAAGCTCCTCAGTATCCTTTACCGTGAGCTTGCGAAAACCGACAAAGACCATCGACTTTGCTGATTTCGCTCCCGTGGACAGGGTGTCGAGAATCTCAACCTTTTTTTGTTTTGTTACAGCCATGATAGATCTTGTTAAGAATCGAGCAACGCGAGATTGCGTTACAAGATCATCAAAAATTGGCTCATAAGAGCCACCGAAGCCGTACACACTCGACCTGTGCAAACGGTGAGAAACCTCTCGGCAGGATTTATGGTCGCTCACGCAACTACCTGCTGTCTCCGGGGCTATGGGTGCGAGTATACGGGAGATTTGAATATTGTCAAAACAAATGGAGGCCCGATGCGTCATGCATGAGCCTCCCTAATATTGTCGCGGAACATGCCCGCACGGGGGCCACCCCCTTATAGCCAGTATGCGGCAAAATATGTGGGTGCCGCGTCCCCCTAACCAAAAAGAATGTAGCACTCGACTATCCTTCGTGTCAAGTCGAAGGGGCCGGCAGTGTAGCACTGCCGGCCCCGAATGAATAACTTGTCGCTTCCAGCCCAAGTGTTCTGAGTCTCGCTCATACTAGCTTGGGTTGATGGCTTTTCCCTCCTTAAGTGCTATGCATACAGGCGAGATGCCGCGCGCTCGATCAGGGTCGGCGTCTCAGGCGGTGCTGACGCCGGCGCCGGTCTCGATGTTGTCGGTACCCATGTCGCGTTGGTTCACATCCATGACGGTCTTACCGGTCGTCGGACCGGCGCGCGTGTGCGACATGTTTTTTTCTCCTGTTTCGACAGTTCTCGAAAGAGCGCGTTACCCATTGCCTCACTAGGCACGTTGTCTAGCTGGCACGACGGGTAACCGGCTCCATCTAGTATCTTAGCATACCCTAAAATTCTGTCAAGCCCCCGAATTAAAGGGACCGGGTACCTTTTTCGCTCATCCGCAAGTCCCGGAGTGCTGTCCACCCCCCTGTACACCCGTCACCGCACACTTCTTAAACTCTGCGCTCCAGCCAATGAGATTCGCTACCACTTGAAAGATACTCGCCACTCCTGCTAGTGCGAGCACGAGTATGAAAAACCATGCGTGGGGTGTATAGAAGTAGAAAAACGAGAGAACGAGGGCAGGCCACACTGCAAAACACCACGGACAACCAAGGAGTGTCGCGATTGTGCGCCTCGGCCCAGACGCGGGCTTCTCCCTCACGGCCTCGCTCTTGCCTTCAACCATTCGAACATCTAAAAACCAGTCGCGCACAAACTGTGTGATGGTGTCATACACAAACAATCGCGTGAGTCGGAATGTCGCGAGTGCAATGAGGAGTGCCTCGAACAAGGGAATCTTCCGAGGCACAGGCACAGTCTCGAGAAGTATTGCGTAGAGCACTCCCGCCACCCCTACAAAGAAAAGTGAGAAAAGGAAATGCCACTGCGCTTGGTCATCTTTGTTCATAGTTTTCACCTACCGGCGTTGGTTGCACTTGCGGACTGCTCCTCGCCAAAATGGGAAATTACGAGCGCGAGAGTGAAACTCACTAAGAGAATGCCAAGGAAGCCAAGTGTGAACCTGAAAAATGAACGGTTGAAGAGATTGTTCATGCTCCCACTCTACTATGTTCCTTGTCCCCTGTCATCGGCTCACGCAATGGCACGAGACGCGCTGACAATAATGAGAATGCCGAGCGTGTTGAGCGTAAAGGTGAGTACCACAAATTGCCACGTCGGTAGCTTACTGCTTCCGAGTAAACCTACCCCTATCTCGTCGGGCAATGGAGATGCTATCACCGCCGCCCCGATAACTGGAATGAGCCATGCAAAGTAGGGGGTTTTGAAAATCCCCTCAATGTATGACCCTCGGAAGCGAGCAAAGAGCGGACGCACCTCCTCATACACCTTATCTTTGAAGAAACGTAGTATGAGGTAGTCACCTACGACCGCTCCAATGCCTGCAGTGAACGCGAGGAGTATCGGGTGCAAGTGGGCACCCAATGAAAACAGCACCACACCGGCAGGCGCAACGGTAAAGGTCGAGACGAAAAATATGCCTGCGACAAAGGCCCCGATATACCCATACTGGTATAAACCGTCCAGCCAATCTCGGACCTGTGCACTCTGGAGCACAAGCACGAGCACAACAATACTCAGCACAAGCATGAATGTATTGCGGTACCTCCACCCTCGCAATGAGGCTATGTCATGCCACTGTGTCATGCAATTAAACGCGTGCGTAGTTCTGAGAGTCCTATCCGTTTCAAATAACTCACCACCACGTAGAGCCATCGTAGCACGGCTCTCCACACCCCGATCAATAATCCACTAAGTTGATTTATTTTAGATCACCGACCGTTAAAGGTACCCCGTCCCTTTAAATAAAGAGACCGGGTACCTTTAAATCTTGGGGTTTAATTTGGTTGATTTAATTAGTGGGAACGACAAAACCCCCTGCCCGAAATGGGAGGGGGTTTGCCGTGTACTGAGCGCGCGTTTTAGACGTACGTCAGTCCATCTTCACTCAACTTATTTGTTGAGGTAGAGGACATCAGACTCGAAGTCCTCGTCCGGAGCCGCGGTGTGCGAAGCACTACCAGGGTTCGTTGCCGACGTTCCGTACAAGAAGCTGTCGAGCTCAATGCGATAGTAGTTCGTCAAGTCAGGATTGAGGGTAACGGTAAGAGTAAACTCTTCCGTATCACCATCATCAATTCTGTACGAATCACCCTCCTTGGTCGCCGTCGAAGAAACAGCAGCCGATGTTGTTGTGGATACCGTGCTACCACTGCCATCCTCTACACGGTAGGTAAACGTAGTTGCCGCTGAGGTCGTTGCGCTGATGTAGAACGTATCATCAAACGCGGAGACATCAAACTTAATTTTGAAGTCACCCGAGTCGTTTGCGTTGTTGTCACCAGCCGTCTTTACCTCCTCGATGGAGATTATCTCAGCAAACAAACCTTCGCTCTGAAGTGTGTGGCGCTCGCCATTTGCAGTGCCGGTTCTATCACCAGATGCGAGTGAGTCGCCATTTACATCTTCAACCTCCCATGCGTTTCGATCAGCCTCACGAACGTCAAACTCTACAGTCGTACCATTCGGGTAATTGCCCTGTGTCTTCTTAAGATCAATCATGAGTTTACCTGTGATCTTTTCGTCCTTCTCAAGTGTAAGTTCATCGTCCTCCTCCTCAAGATCGAAGAGCATACAACTAAACGAGGATGCACCAGTTCCGTTTGCGGTACCGTTACAGTCGTCATCCCACGCGAGGTCACCAACCACGTTACCATCAAGCTCAAGTGTCGCATCGCTTACCACGCCACTGATTACAGATGTTGAAGTGGTTGCGTAGAAGAGAAGGTCGTTGAGGGTAATCTCACCGTCTTCAGCTTCAACCTCAAACACGAGCACCGTCACATCGTCTGTCGTGTTCTCCGTGTCCACCTTGACAGTAGAGGCCTTCGGATTAGAAGACGAGGTGGTGAGTTTAAGCTCCGTGTCACTTCCCGCCTGCTCAACATCGAATGTTTCGAACTCACTGTCAGAACCCGTGTATTGATCAATGCCAGCACCGTCACGTGCACGAACACCGTTGGCGGGTACCCACACTTTCCATGTCTGGTCAAGATCGCTGTCATCAACATCTTGTATCGTCACAGATACAGTGAATTCCGCGGTCTCTCCTTCGTTAATGACTTCTTCGAGTCCAGAGAATCGAAGTTGGTACACATCACTACCCTTGTCGCTCCAGTCATCTTCACTGTCTGCATCCTCTTCTGCGATCATTTCATCGCCACTCCAAAGCTGGACTGCCTCAATTGTGTTCCATGGCTCATCCTCAGCAACACCACCAAACTCGGAGTTTGACTGCGCATCGAAGTTAACGTCAATGCGATTCACTTCCGCATCGCCATCTTCGACGTCAAATTCAAAACCAAACACCGCAACCTCGGAATCACCCTCAGCAAGCTCCTCATCTGAAGGAGTCGAGAGCGCATCGAAGTCCTCGAGCGATGCCTCACCACCATCGAGTTCCTCGTCATCATCTTCTGAACCTTCTTCGCCTTCCTCGCCCTCTTCGTCGTCAGGCATCTCGGGTGCTTCAGGTGCAGACGCGCAAATCGCATTTGCCTTCGCGCGAGTCGAAGCACCGAAAAATCCTGTGCCCTTCGTCAGACCAAGCGGAGTCAGTATATCAGCCATGTACTTTTCCTGGAACTTTGTCACCGCAGACG
Source organism: uncultured Candidatus Saccharibacteria bacterium (assembly GCA_964383505.1). Taxonomy (GTDB): domain Bacteria; phylum Patescibacteriota; class Minisyncoccia; order Phycocordibacterales; family UBA12088; genus CAYLHB01. Next base: position 57,379 of record CAYLHB010000001.1, on the reverse strand, counting down.
CCGTAAGCGGACCGAATGTTGAGGTCTCTGCACCCTTTGAACCAGGTCCTGTAGCCGCGACTTGCGTTGTAGGATCCATGTTTAAGAACTTTTGAAGATCCATCACATCTGCGCCAGATGCCCCAACCTTAAGGTCACGAGTAAAATTGTACGAGCAACCCATCATTGAGCCACCCGTTGTTTCCTCTTCACCTTCCTCTTCGAGGACTGCGCGAGCCTGCTCCGCCTTGTCCTCTGGAATTATCTCGAGGGCAATGAAGAGCTCGACAAGCTCGGAAAGGGTGACCGCGTGCGCGCGCTGTGCAGCGAACGCAAACGAGAGACCCGCGATCATCGCAACAGCCACGAGGCCTGCGGCAATCTTATTGAGCGTTAACGTTTTCGTCATGTTGTTACTAAGTGTTACCCCTCCCCACGGGCAGTTAGCTTGTAAAGGGCTTGTGCCACGGAAAGGAGATTTTGTGTCGCGCCGTGTAATGCGCAACACGCTTATAAAACCGGCCTCGCGCCTACCACACCCTGTTGCATACCCAAAAGTATAGAGTATAGAACTGTATGGCGCTCGGCACCGGGGCGGTTTTTTAGCTTACGAATCGGCCGCCGCCGATTCTCAACCTATGTGCATCCTCGTGGCAAAGCCACAAGGATTGCACGGCTAATAAAGCTAGTATGTTCATGCGCGCTCGCGCATGAACCACCAACACGTGTTGTAAAGCTGTGCGCACATTTTATGGTGACCACACCTTCACAACGTTGGTTCCAAACATGTAGGACCGATGTACCTACCATTCGCACCCGCACATCGCACGTTCGTGCGACAGGAGAAGGTCATGCAGTATCAATTTTGCATGCTATTCAATCACACAAAGGCGCATGCATGCCTTGTTGTGTTCAGTGTCGAATATGAAATTGTCAACGTACACACCACACGTACGCATCTACATACCGCCCCACGGTGGTACCCAAAATTATAGGGCACTCAACGCTTTCAACCAAAGAAGTCGTGTGGATAACCAGTGCTACCGCTTCAACCATGTTGCAGGAGCACCAGTAAGAAAGCATCGCACAGCCCAATTGCTGGGTCAACTTGCGCTTTCCATATATCCTTGTGCGGTACATTGAAACTTTTCTTTCACGTACCGCACTACAAAAAAGCATTGACCCACTGTAGATGCAGACGATGCCAGTTGAAACGACTTACGTGAGAAAACTACACAAAACAAAGAGTGGCTATTGTCAAAAAGCGCCACACAGCAACATACTAGCTCTCAACTCTCACACCACACCTCCAGCGCTACGCACAACGCACACTACACAAGCGCGTACGTGCTCCAGCGCTTCTCCCCCTCTTTTTTAAGGACACCCTGCGCCACGAGCGCAAGGAGTTCCCGTTGCAGTGTTTTTTCCGAGCAGTCCTTTACAACACTCGCAACGTCCTTCACATTAATTCTGTCCTTTTTCTGTAGAATACCGAGTATAGTAGCTCTTCTGTCTTTCTTTGCGTCAACATACCCGTCCGATGCACCCAGTGGCTTGCTTCCCACTCGTCCATTACCCTGTTCGTTACGTGACCTTTGCACTACTTGAGGTAAACGACCCATACTCCCATTTTGACCGTCCTTTTCATGTCCTTTATACCGAATGTCGCCTACCCACCTGCCAGCACCCGTTTCGTGTGCACTCGTGTCCTCAGTGGGGCGTGCGACGGAAAAGAAGTTTTCTTCAAGGCGTCCCACCCATTCATCGGCACGAAACACGCCTACATCTTTTTTCAAACAGTCCAGTTCAAACAAGAGTATCGTCGCATTCATGTTCGAAATTGAGCCGGATAGGCACGCGGCCTCAACGAGTGACGCACAGTACTCGCATGTCGCACGCACCTCCTCCTTGATGTGCACCCCTCCATAATGGACGTTCTTTATGAGACGTACCGCGCATGCACGGAGTCCCTTAGATAGCTCGTCCCTTTCACCGGCTGTTTTAGCGACCAGCACAAGTGCGGCGGCTATACGTTTTGTCTTTTCAACTATGTAGCCACCATGCGATTTGTCTTTAACATCGACAAATTCTGAAGCGAAGCTTGTATTGTTTGAGTTCATTATGACCGCTACTTTTTTGTAAGGGACACAACAATGGCTTATATGTATGGATTATACGGACATATGTGTACTGCATGTGTCTTTTACTTGCTCGTTGGCGGTACGTAGAAGTATACGCCGTGTCCTTATACTTGCAACATTTTGTTGTGGTGTACTTTGTGCAAGTCACTGTCATCCACATACAACCAGTTCATTGTTATTTTGGACACCAGCAACGCTCACCTGCAGACGCTCCACGCCGTGTTAAAAAGAAGACCACACCGTGCCGTTTGGCCACGTCTCAGTCTTCTTTTTGGCACAACGCTCCGCAGGCACAAAGCGATATTTCGAAAGTTAGCTCGTGATGGTGTGAGCCCTTGGTCATGCACTTTTTGATTTATTTTCTTCTTTCATTACGTGGTATTATTTCACGATGGGTAAAAAAGCCACCGCGCAAGAGAAGAAGTCTACATCTCCCGATACGCGTGGTTCACTTATAGATGATATCGGTCGCGATTCTGTGCGACTCATATTCGGCATTGTGCTTATACTTTTGGGCACGCTGGTGGGGCTCGCGGCGCTTGGGCTTGCAGGAACCGTCGGACACTACATGTATACCGGGCTCACCTACGTGTTTGGTGTCGGGTACTACATACTCCCCCCACTTTTTATCGGCTTTGGTGTGCTCCTTTTCGCTCGACGCGTGCCGGGATCGCGCGTTGACGTCATACGTGCATGCGGAGGCACATTGTTTGTTGCGACCCTTCTCGGCATTGTGCACATTGTTGTGCCGAATGAGGGGGGAATCGTGGGATTTGGGGTGGGGTACGCCCTCGTCTCTGCACTTGAACGTGCGGCGGCACTCGTGGTGCTCACCGCGCTCCTCTTCATTGCGCTCGTGCTTCTATTCGATGCGAAAGTATGGTTTGGGGTGGGTCGGGCGATTGCGCGCATGTTTGAACGTACACGCACGCACGCTGAAGATGACGACGACGAGCCAACGGTCGTCGTCGCACTCCCGCCGGAGAATGCGCCCACAGTGACGGTTGATGAACGCACGCCGGAGTTGACTGAGGAGGAGGTGCCACCCGCTCCTCGTGCCCAACCGAGCGACCAGCCGTTTGAAGAACTGGTTGTCTCGGGAGGGACGAGTGGACGTGCAAACCCTGCCCTCCTCGACACATACACGCCTCCCCCACTCTCGATACTGGAGCGAGACCGAGGAAAGCCGGTGACTGGCGACACCAAGGCGAAACAAATTATCATCAAACGCACACTTCAAAACTTCGGTATCCGTGTGGAAATGGACGAAATCACCGTGGGACCTACGGTGACCCGCTACGCACTCAAACCCGCCGAGGGGGTGCGACTGGAACGTATCGAGGGTTTGCAAAAAAACCTTGAGCTCGCGCTCGCGGCGCCTTCACTGCGCATCGAAGCTCCCATACCCGGCAAATCGCTCGTCGGCATCGAAGTGCCGAACACGGACAAGACAGTGGTGGGGCTTGGGCGACTTTTGGAAGACCCCGCGTTCTCCGACAACCCCAAGCCACTCCTCGTGGCACTCGGTCGCGACATCACGGGAAGCCCCCATTATGCTGACATAAGCAAGATGCCCCACGCGCTCGTGGCGGGTGCAACCGGTGCGGGAAAGTCGGTGACCATCCACGCACTTATCACCTCACTTCTCTACCGCAACGGACCCCAGCGCCTCCGCCTCATCCTCGTTGACCCCAAGCGGGTCGAGCTCACCCTCTACAACGGGATTCCCCACCTCCTCACACCGGTTATCACCGATGCGCGCAAGACCATCGGCGCCTTACGGTGGGCGGCAAAAGAGATGGAGCGACGACTGGAGCTTTTCGGTGAGCTCAAGGTGCGCGATATCGCGAGCTACCACTCGAGCATTCTCTCTCCGGCTCTTGAGAAGGCCACCAAGCGCAAGGGGAGCGAGGAAAGCGAACTTCCGGAGAGCATACCGCACATCGTCATCGTCATTGACGAGCTCGCGGACATCATGCAGGCGTACCCGAGAGACCTTGAGGGGGCCATTGTGCGCCTCGCCCAGATGGCACGCGCGTCGGGCATACACCTTATCCTCTCGACCCAGCGTCCCTCCGTAAACGTCATCACCGGCCTCATCAAAGCGAATGTTCCCTTCCGTTTGGCGCTCCAGGTGGCAAGCCAGATAGACTCGCGCACTATTCTCGACCAGCCGGGGGCGGAAAAACTGCTCGGCGCGGGCGACCTGCTCTACCTCTCTTCCGATATGAGTAAGCCTCGCCGACTCCAGTCGCCCTTCATCACCGAGGCTGAGGTGAAGAAAGTGGTGCAGTACCTCACCAAACACAACGATGCGCCACTTGAATCCCCACTCGAGCTCGGGCAGAGTGAGGCGGAGGGTACGACAAAAGACACGGAGGGTGCAAGTATCGCGCTTGATGACCTGATGCCGAGCGAAGGGGGCGACGATGAGATATTCGAACAGGCGCGACAGCTTGTCGTGATGGAACAAAAAGCATCGACCTCACTTCTGCAGAGAAAGCTCTCGATAGGGTACGGGCGAGCGGCGCGGGTGATGGACCTCCTTGAGGAGCGAGGGGTAATAGGCCCGCAAAACGGGAGTAAGGCGCGCGAGGTACTCATTCCCCCTCCCTCCGGCTTTGCGGGGGGGGCGGGCGACTAACGCAATGGCTACCGCGCTTACACTCGAACGAAATGGGGAGCGGTGGAGCATGTGGCTCGCGGGTCTGTTGGTTGCACTTTGCATCGCGTATGGGCTGTTTCAAGCACGGGCGCTCCTCGCAGGACCACAGATCACGATAGAGAACCCCCGGCAGGGCGAGACCGTGCGAGGTGTGCTCACCACGGTCGAGGGCACCGCAAAGAACATTTCCCACATCACGCTCAATGGGCGTAAGATATACACAGACCCCGATGGAAAGTTTTCGGAGCTCGCGCTCGTGCCTCGCGGCTACGCGGTATTTCGCGTAGGGGTGACCGACCGGTTCGACCGGCACCGCGAAGAGCGGGTCGTATTTTTCGGAGACCCACGCCTGCAAGAGGTCGTCGCGACCAGCACTGCACCCACACAATATATCACTCACTACTAATTTATGAATAAGAAAACACCTCGCACCGCAAGCAAGAAGACTGCACCTGATGAGCGCGACCAAGATACGGCTCCTGCTGCGGCCGGCACGGAAACAATCGCCGCCACATTGCGCCAGATTAAAACGAAGTTTGGCGAGGAAGCGATTATGACCCTCGGGGAGACGCCACGCGTGAACGTGGACGCGGTGCCCTCCGGCTCATTGGGGCTCGACTGGGCACTCGGCATAGGGGGGTACCCGCGGGGACGCATCATCGAGATTTTCGGTCCCGAGAGCTCGGGCAAAACTACGCTCACCCTACATGTGGTCGCCGAAGCTCAAAAGAGGGGTGGCATCTGCGCCTTCATTGATGCCGAGCACGCACTCGACCCGGAGTATGCAAAGAAGATTGGAGTAAAGACAGAGGAGCTCCTCGTGAGCCAACCGGACACCGGCGAGCAGGCGCTCGAGATTGTCGAATCGCTCGTGCGTTCCGGAAAAATTGATGTGGTGGTGGTGGACTCTGTTGCGGCACTTACTCCCAGAGATGAAATAGAGGGTGAAATGGGACAACAGCACGTCGGTAAGCAGGCGCGACTCATGAGCCAAGCGCTTCGAAAGCTCACCGCCATTGTGGCGAAGTCAAAAACGGTGGTCATCTTCATCAACCAGATACGCATGCAGATTGGGGTCATGTTCGGTAACCCGGAAACAACGCCGGGAGGCAAGGCGCTCAAGTTCTATACCTCGGTACGCCTCGATATACGTCGTATCGCGCAAATCAAGAAAGGTGAGGAAACCGTGGGGGGCAGACACCGCGTGAAGGTCGTGAAGAATAAAGTCGCCCCGCCCTTCCGAGTGACCGAGTTTGACCTCATGTACAACGAAGGTATCAGCCGAGAGGGTGAGCTCCTCGCACTCGGGGAGAAGTACAATCTCGTCACCAAGAGCGGGTCGAGCTACCAGTATGGCGAGGTGAAGCTCGGACGCGGGTACGACGCGGCTCGCACGTTTTTGCGCGAAAACAAGGACGTGGAGAAGGAGCTCCTCAAGGCGGTGCGTGCACAACTCGTTTCGCTCTGACCTTCAGACTTTTTTCCCTGAGACGCACGACGGTGCCGCGACCCACGCCCACCTGTGGTCGCCCACAGACCCCGCCCCTGTGTCGGACAGGTGGACAACCGATGGAAAAATGGCTACAATCCGACCACTATGCTGAACTACAACGAAATCACCACGGGCAAGGTTATTGTATACAACAACGAGCCGTACAAGGTGCTCTCACACCATGTCTTTCGCATGCAACAGCGAAAGCCGGTCAATGCGACCAAGATGAAGGGGCTCAAAACCGGCAAGGTGGTCGAGTACAGTTTCCACCAAAATGAAAATGTGGAGGAGGCCGCACTTGAAAAGCGTCCCATCATCTACATCTACGAGAGCAAGGGGGAGTACTGGTTCCATGAGGCGGGGAATCCAGGAAAACGCTTTGCGCTCTCGCCCGAGCTCATCGCAGGAAAAGAACAATATTTGAAACCAAAAGATGAGTACCAGGCCGTGCTCTTTGATGATAAAATCATCGGTGTTGAGGTACCCGTCAAAATGACCTTTGTGGTCAAGGAAGCTGCGCCTGCCGTACGGGGCAACACCGCACAGGGTGCTACGAAATCCATCGTACTCGAAACGGGTGCCACCGTGGTCGCGCCACTCTTTATCAATACGGGCGATGTGGTCGAGATAAACACAGAAACCGGCTCCTATGTGGGTCGCGTCGAGAAGCGGTAACGCGGTGAAAGCGGGCACGCAACCAAAAAAACCGCCGGGGGCGGTGCTTTTGGCACACGTACTCCTGTGCGGATACCTCTACTTCGCCACGTAGGGGAGAAAGCCCATCTCGCGCGCATACTTCACCGCCATCGCGAGTCGTCGCTGGCTTACCGCCGCAAGGTTCGTCTGCTTACGCGACAAAATGCGCCCGTGGGGGTTCAGGAACCGCTTGAGCGTTTCCGCGTCCTTGTAGTCAAAATAGCGGATGGATGCCGGCAAGTCTGGACGTGTTTTGTTTTGTTCTGTCATACTGTTCAATGGTGCTTGCTAAAATGGAATGTCGTCGGGATTGATGTCTTCATCGGGGTACTCGATGATGTCTTCTTTCCCCTTGGGGGTTTCTGCCGCCGGGGACTTCCCACCTCCCGTAGACCCCTGCCCGTCGCCCTGCCCGCGCCGGTCTCCAAACTGGACCCTATCGGCGACTATTTCGGTGCGGTAGCGCTTCTGTCCCTCCTGCTCCCAGGAGCGCGTCTGGAGGCGCCCCTCGACGAGTGCACTCCCTCCCCTGCGGAGGAACTGGGCGCACAGCTCGCCGGTCTTTCCAAACGCTACAATATTGTGGTACTCGGTCGCCTCCTGCTTGTTGCCATCACGGTCGCGGTACACACGGTTGGTTGCGAGTGAAAACGTGGCCACCTGCATGCCCGAGGGGAGCGACTTGAGCTCCGGATCGCGTGTGAGGTTCCCGATGATGAAGACTTTGTTGAGGTACATACCCTTACGTTATCATCTCCTCGATCTGCTTTTCAAGTACCTCTTCCGACACCTCACCCTTTTCTTCCTTCACCTCGCGCTTTGCGATAGTGGTGGGCTCCACGTGTGCCGTTTGCGGTTTGAAGAGGCGCGGTGCCTCCTCCTCCGAGCCGTCGAGAGAAAGTGTGAGTGAGCGGATAATCCAAGGACTCTCTGCGAGGGCGGCCTTGAGGTCGGGCATACGCTCGCGCAGTGCGGTGAAGCGCATCCACCCGAAAAACGAGGTGTCGTACGCATCCCACGCCCCGCCCCGCTGGCGCCGCATCGTATAGGCGAGGATGAACGATTGGGGGGCGCCTTTCGCGTACACCTCCCCGCCCGCCTTCCGCACGAGCTTCTCGAGCTCACCGACACGAAGCGCAAGGTCATCGGGACCGAGCGACGGTACGAGGTGATAGCCGAGCTCGTACTTCACAAGCTCCGCCCCCTCGTCTTCATGTGCTTTTTTTGCTGGCATTCTCTTTTGTTACCTTGCTAATGTCGGCACACCGTACCACACGGAAGCGTACTTCGCAACGCCTACGAGAGGTCGCTTACTCCAAACATATGCCTAGCGTTTTGTACAAGGTGAAAAGTAAGTTCTTCCGTGCTCACCCTTCGAATCGTTGCCATGCGCTCCACCACCTGCGCCACATACCGTGGCTCGTTGCGCTCGCCCCTGTGGGGTACGGGTGCCACGTACGGCGCATCGGTTTCCGCATGTATGAGCTCGACGGGGGCTGCTCGTATGACCTCGTCGTAGTCGCACGTGAAGGTGATGACGCCGGTAAACGAGGTTGAGTAGCCCATGTCCCAAAATGCGTGCGCATCTTCGAGGGAGCCGGCAAAAAAGTGGCTGTTTCCAACCACCTTCGCGTGATGCTTCAAAATGTCTTGTGCTTCACGGTACGCATTCTTTCCATTCCCACTTCGCAGGTGGAGCATGAGCGGTTTCCCGAGCTCATTGGCGAGGTCAATCTGTGCCTCAAACGCCTCCCGCTGGCGTCGATGGGAAGCTTCGTCGAGCACACGGTAGTAGTCAAGCCCGCACTCGCCTATTGCAACCACCTTAGGACTCTGCGCGAGTGTGCGGTACCGGTCAATCGAAAACGACTCCCCGCGCGAGGTGAACGCTTTTCCAAACTCACCAAGCTCTGCTTCGTCGTGGTGCGAGGGGCTCGTGTGGACAGGGTGGAGGCCCACCGCCGCATACACACCATTCCCGTACCCCTCCGCAAGCTCAACTGCACGTGTAGAGGTATCGAACTGGGTCCCGACATTTACCATTACCACACCGGCCTCGCGTGTCCTGAGCACCACCGCATCTCGATCGCAATCAAATGCGGCGGCGTTTAGGTGGGTGTGAACATCTACATACACAGTATCCATACTACCATGTACTATCATGGGTAGCACTCAGGCATACAGATTGTGAATGGCATCGAATATACTTTTGTTTTTCTTACATCACAGTATGGATACTCCGAACATGCATCCCGAACTTGTACCGAAACCACGGCATAGCTTTGTAGCCCACTACCTCGAAACGTTTGATCAGAGTGATTTTGCTAAACGTTTCCGAAATCAACGTTTCGTTGGCTCTCTAGTATACGGGCCACTCGGAAGATGGTTGGACGCACATTTGAAGAGCCTCTTTCTTATTCTACTACTCGGAACAATTTTGTTGGGCATGTTGTTTTTACTCAACGTGCGACGTATCATCATTCTAGAGCGCGAAACAGTGTATCTTGACCCATCAATTCCCATTGTCCAGCAGACTCCACTCGACCCGCGCACATTGTTTCTTACAACACTCGGATACAGTGTTGATGAACTGAACAAGACACAGCCCGAGGACACAGGCCACTTTCCCATGCACTACGAACTTAGTGGATACCTGCTCGTATATGACGAACAGAGAGAAGTGCTTAAGGTCTATGAAGCAAAAACCGGAAAAACATTTGAGTTTTATGTCTCTGACGAAACCCCATGGTACCATGACGGGGCACGCTTCACGTGGAATGGCGACTTGCCTCCCCACACTCCAATACGCGTTCTGACTACGGCAACAAATGTTTTTCCCACGCCTTCAACCCTTACTCCAATCCTTGATACCGTTGAACTACAAAGCAGGACTCAAACCAAAACGCTACTTGATGTACCAACCTACTAGTCATACATTGCACCGCACCCTCCAATCACCATGTCATCTCTATCACGTATAGTAGTGAAGCGGTTACGGCACAGCGTGTACGCGGTACGAGTACACGCACCGCACATGTATCGCTTTCTTTGCGGAATCCGTACCGGTGCAAGTACGTGCGTTCTTCAGCTTAAACAAAGCCCAAAAGCATGTTACTTGGTGTGTAGTGGGGTCGTACTGTGCCTAGTTGTTACCTTAGTGGTGTATCAATCAGAGGATAGCAATGCTTTTGCGAACAGCACTCCAAATTCATCGTCGGGCTGGATTGATATTGGGGCACAAAACCTTGGATTTCATGACCGCACCAAATGCTTAGCAGGCGAAACATTGTATATTTTCGATCTACTTGAGTACGATTCAGAAACACCAGTTTCCCAACCAGTGACTGTTGCACTTGCAACTCGCGATAAGATAACAGGTACGCCGATTTCTAATGTAACAGAGACCGATATCGTTTCTCCTGAACTCTGTTTTGATGTTGAAAAACATATACTAGGAGTAAGTATTAATGGTAATGGTCACTACCATAATTTTTCTAGCAGTATCGCATGGACTAAAAGTGATGATAGCAAATCTGCACACGGACGAATCGTGAAGGGACATATTCACCTAAAACAGGCAAGCCAAAGACCAGATATTGAACTGGTTCGTCCTATTTCCGGATGGGCTTCTTCGACAAACCCAACTTTTTTGGTGCGGTTAAATGATCTTCCTATGCTCCCCTTTCATAATGCAACCGGGGTTAGTGAGCTAAAAGTCATCGCACAAAACACCATGACCTATGAAACGTTTGAGTCTGTGGTTCCTATCGCAGGAGGTCCTGGTCTATACTCCTTAAACAATCTTCATCTTCCGAACGGTATGTATCGATGGGGGGTATACGTTGGGTTAAACGGATGGGGAGAACTTTCACGAAGCCCTAACCCTAAGTCTGGGTGGGTCGGGTGGGGCACATTTAGCTTAGACAGCACCGCCCCTGATCCTGTTATCACCTACTGGCCCACAGAACCTGACTATACGCAAGAAGTGTTTGTTCGAGCGAATGCGGGAGAAGATATGTCAGGCGTCACCAGTCTTGAGCTTTTTGTTAATGGGGTGAGAATACAGAGTGCTACAAAACAAAACCCTGATGGTACTGCACGATGGTACTGGCTCGAACCATCGTACTCTATTGGCACGTTTCCAGTAAACTCAAACGTGTCGATTGTACTGGTGGCAAAGAATGGAGCGGGAATCACAAAAGCGGTTTCCCCTCCCAGTACCCCTTTCGTCGTAAAGGATACTATCAATCTTCCCGATTTCGCTTCAAACGGAAATCCTGGATTTGATGGTTTCACCTATAATTACTGGCAACACAACTACCCATGGTTTGATTGCGATACAGACCCACTTTTTACTTGTACCTCGTGGGAAGCTGGAAAACCGCTCTACATCATGGCGGGCTTTAAAAATGTCGGTCAAGGAACCGCGATCGGACCATTTAGTGTACGGACAACTATAGATGTGTATGATGACGACGACGCTTCCAATGATGTAGTGATATTTGATGTTGTACAAGAAGGAAAAACACCCTCACCCATCACCACCTGGGCACCTGTATCAGGTGGGTACCGAAAGCTCGTTGGGACATGGAATAATCCTCCAATCAATTCAACACACTCGATTCGTGAAGTATGTATTGACGCGCCTACTGAGTTTTGGGTCCCAGGGAACCAAGGAAACGTAAAGGAAGATGGGGAAGACAACAACTGCTATCAATTCTCTGTCAGTCCCCCATCCGTGACCATTCGTCCCCCCATTGATACCACAAATCCGCCTATTGATCTCTCAATAGAAAGTCTTTGGGCAACCTACTCCTCGTCGAGTCGATACGTTGGAGATTCGATTACACTACATGCTCGTGTACGCAATGAGGTACTTCCTGGTACCAATGGTGCCACGAGCACACCTGCCACACTTGACATGTACGAGGATAGATACTACGGATCTGGACAGATGCGTCACTTCGCTTCCATCAATGTCCCACCACTAGAACCAGGCAGTGCGGTTGAGTTGGTTGGGACCATAATTGTAGACAACACGGGTATACGCATTCTTACCGCTTCAACGAGCCCCGACTACCATTTGGAAAACAATACGAGGCAAATGCAAACAGCCGAGTATTTTACACGACCTCTTGATCTCATAGAGATTGGGCAAGATACTATTGATCCTATTCGGTTACCTGATCTGGTTGTTGATACCTCACAAATTATCGGTACCACTACTTCGGGGCTACGAACTACTATACGAGCTACGCTGTACAACAGTGATTTTCGTAACGGAGTTCACTGTGCTCCCACATGCGCCTCCACCATGGATGCAGGAAACTTTTTGAGCGTGTTGAGAGATCGTACCACCGGTACATGGCTCAGCGCACTGAATGTTCCTAGTTTGTCAGCAGGAAGCTCTTTCGATGCAGAGTTTGATGGATGGGTCGCTCAAGTAGGAACCTACGAGCTCGATGTATGTGCAGATCAAGACATAAGCGTTTACGAGGGTCAGGTTTGGGAACTCGACGAAAATAACAACTGCAGCTCGTTGGGAACAATAACGGTACATCCGCAGTGTAATGATTTGAGCGATAATGACACAGACGGTGGTGTGGATTTCATAGCACCTCCAGGCGCGACTGCTGATACCGATTGTACATCTGTGGACAGTGATAAGGAGGAGGGTGAACACTCTATACTTATCAGGTCAAGTCAACAAATCGTCAACGTTGGAGCAAGGGTACAGTTGGAGTTTTATGCTGAAAATGTGGGGTCATGTGTGATCAAAGGTTCTGATGGTTCGAGTTACCCCTTAAACGCGAATCCTCAACATAGAGTTGTGGGGCGAGTTACTACGCTAGGAATTGATAAAGTGACCACATTTAATATTGCCTGCACCAACACGGCCGGCTTGCCCATACAAGAAACAGCATCGGTGTTTGTGCTCGTTTCCAGGTTTATTGAAACGAGGTAGGTGGTAGTTCTTTTCGAAGAAATAGTGCGGGTGGCATGTGGTGCAAAGAAACTGCATTTCGTATCAATTCAGCGGTCGCAGGCATGAAGGGGGTAAGCTGTGTAGCAATCTTAAAGAGACGTCGAGTAAGGAACTCGATATCCAATATGGCCTTACTGTGAGTCTCGGGTGATTTGATTGTTCGGTACGGCTGGTGCTCCTGCATGTACGCATCGCCCTCACCGATGTACTCAAAAATGATGTCCATCGCACGGTTGAAGGCGAACTGCTCAATCGCCTCACCCACCCTCGAGTCGAACGCCTTGTCCTCGTCGCGAAGCTGCATCGGCTCGGTGAGATGCGTTGTCGCGAGCTTCATCACGCGTGCGGTGAAATTGCCGAGGCCATTTGCGAGGTTTGCGTTGTACGCTTCGTGAAAGCGCGTGTGGGTCACATCGGAATCCTCGAAGGGCGAAACCTCGCGAGCGAAGAAGTAGCGCACCGCTTCCGCACCATAGGTTTGAATAAGCTCGAAGGGATCTATCACGTTCCCGAGCGATTTGCTCATCTTCGCGCCGTCCACCGTAAGGTACGCGTGGGCGAAAATGCTTGTGGGGAGGCGCTCGCCCGCAGAAAGGAGAAATGCCGGCCAGTAGAGGGCGTGGAAGCGCGTGATGCCCTTCCCTATCACATGGATGATGTCATCGGCCTCTTTCCAAAACCGTAGGTAGGTTTGTGCCCCATCTGCATAGCCAAGTGCAGTGATGTAGTTAGAGAGCGCGTCGAGCCACACGTACATCACCTGTGAGGGGTCGTCGGGCACCTCGATGCCCCACCCGCGCATCCGCTCTTTGTTGCGAGAGATACTTAAATCATCAAGGCCGGTCGCAAGGAATGCGAGGAGCTCGTTCTTTCTGCTCTCAGGAACCACCTTGAGCTCCCCTGTGGTAAGCATATCGGTAAGTCGCGCACCATATATACTCAACCGAAAAAAGTAGTTTTCCTCATCAATACGTTCGAGACGTGCGCGAGGGTGCTCTGGACAGCAGCCGTCCACCAAATCTTTCTCAAACTTAAATTCTTCGCACCCGACACAGTAGAGACCGGTGTACCTCTTTTTGAAAATATCATCGGGCCTGCACGACCGCCAAAGCTTCGCGGCGCCTTGTCGGTGCCGCCCATCGACTGAGGTGCGAATGAAATCGTCGTTACTTATTGAGAGCTCACGCAGGAGCGACATAAAGCGCTCGGTGTGTCGCGCCACGTAATCGACAACATGCTCTCCTGCCTCCTCTGCCTTTTGCACGTTTTTAAACGCATTATCATCCGTACCGCAGAGGAAAAACGTGTCGTGGCCTAGAAGACGGTGGTACCGCGCGAGCACATCCGCGTAGACGTACTCTTCCGCGTGACCTATGTGGGGAGCGGCATTCACATAGGGAATCGCCGCAGTGACGAACACGCGCCTACTCATACGTGGTCGCTCGCGCGCGACTCAAGCAGTGCACGCTCCTTTCGCTTCATGATATCGGTCACGTACTCTTGAAATGCCGCCGCGACAGGCACCGCAACAAGGATGCCGAAAAATCCCGCGAGCTGTGCACCCACAACGATTGCCAAGATGACCACGAGCGGGGGGACCCCCAATACTTTTTGAACTACCATCGGATAGATGACATTCCCCTGCACTTGGTTCACGAAAAAGTAGAGTGCAATGACCCAAAGCGCGAGCGGCACACCGCCCGAGAAAAATGAGAGCGCGACCGCAGGTATCGCGGCGAGAATAGAGCCAAACACGGGAATGAGCTCAAACAGTGCGGCGACCACCGCAAGAAGAAATGGGTACCGTACATCAGACCAAATGCTCAGCACAAGGAGACCCACATAGATGAGCACACCCACAATGAGTGAGAGGATGAGCTGGCCTTGAAACCACCGCCCCATTTTCCGTTGACTACGGCGCCACAAGTTAAGGATGTACGCTTGGTGGCGCACGGGGCTCACAAGGCGCAAAAAGTCATCGATGCCTTGATCTTGTACCGCGAAGTAGAACGAGAGCACAACGATGAGTGAGAAAGATATGAGCCCGCCGAAAATGGTGCCCGCAACCGCAAGGAGACCGGCCGACGAAGCGGAGAGGAGCCCTTGAAGCTTGAGAATGTCCTGTGCATAGATCGGCAACGACTGAGCAGATGTACCCACGGAAACCGTATTGAGACCAAATGTCTCAAGGTACTTGGGAGCCATTGTGAGGAATGCATTCGCCTCTCGTAAAAGCGGCGGCATGAAAAAGTAGAACAACACGCTCAAGAGAGCCACCGATGCGAGGTAAATGAGCACCACCGCAAGAATTCTCCCCAAACCCCACTTCACGAGCTTTTGCGCCAACGGCTCAATTGCCGAGGCGAGCACAATAGCGGTAAACACGATAAGGATGAGATCGCGCAGGAGGTACGCGACGTACGCGCCGGTAAGGAGGAGGAGTACAAGCCCCACACTGCTCGGTGTAATGGAAATGGTGATGTCTCGCCGGTCCATGAGCGCATTCTACTCGCGCACGACCTATTCTGCAAAGCGAGCTGTTTACGCTATCAGTTCCGACACCAGGTTCGCGATGGGCACTCGGCGCTGGGCACCGGAATCACGGTCTCGTAGGGTGACCGTGTCGTTCTCGAGCGTCTCAAAGTCTATCGTCACGCAGTAGGGGGTGCCGATTTCGTCTTGGCGGCGGTACCGTTTTCCGATGTTACCGTTGTCGTCAAACGATGTGTGGGGGATTACTCGCTTTACACTCGATGCAACCGCTCGCGCTTTCGCGACGAGTTCTGGTTTGTTTTTGAGGAGCGGAAATACCGCCACCTTTACTGGAGCAAGCTCGTAAGGTAACCGTAGTACCGTCCGTGACTCGCCTCCGAGTACATCAACCGCATACGCGCTCGTCAGCACTGCGAGGAACGCTCGCTCGACACCGAACGACGGCTCAATCACATGGGGAACAAACCTCTCGCCCGTTTTCTCATCAAGGTACGAGAAATCGACACCGCTTGCGCTCCCGTGTCCTCTGAGGTCATAGTCGGTCCGATACGCGAGTCCCAACAGCTCCTTGCGACCAAACGGGAACTCGTACTCAAAATCAATAGTGCGCTTGCTGTAGAACGCCCTGTCCTGGTCCGCAACCTCGAGCTCATGCACCGCCCCGCTTTGAAAGCCCATGCGAGTACACCACTCGTGCACTAATCCGCGCCACATTTCAAAATGCTCTTCCCACCCGTTCGGGTGGACGAAGTACTCAATTTCCATTTGCTCTAGTTCTCGTATTCTGAATATAAAATCTCTTGGAGCTATCTCGTTCCTATACGCCTTCCCTATTTGCGCGATACCAAAAGGTATTTTCGGGTGCATGGAATCAACCACGTTTTTAAAATTGATGAATATACCCTGGGCGGTCTCCGGCCTAAAGTATGCGAGTGCGGACTCATCCTCTGTCGCTCCCACATACGTCTTGCACATGAGGTTGAACGTGCGCACGTCGCCCAGTGCATTACCATCAGGACTCACGAGCTTTTTCTCTTTAATTGCTCGGTTGAGCGCTTCGAGCGAAAGGCCCGCAGGATTTTCTCCCGCATCCTCCAAAAGGAGGTCGGCGCGGTACCTCCGCTTGGTCACCACATCCTCAACCAATGGGTCGGTGAAGGTATCGACGTGCCCGCTCGCCTTCACCACCTTTGCATTGAGAAGGATGGACGCATCGATACCATACACGTCGTCTCTCTCGTCCACGAACATGCGCCACCAAAGTTGTTTAATGTTGTTCTTGAGCGCAACGCCGAGCGGACCATAGTCCCATGTACCAGCAAGGCCGCCATATACTTCGGACCCCTGGTACACAAACCCTCTGCGTTTGCAGAGTGCGACGATATCTTCAAGTTTCGTGTGTGCTACCATGGCCTACCGCAAAACCGTACCTTTCTGACCTGCAAACGCAGGGTCAGTGGTAAGACGGCTGGTGAGATCCGGGTACGTGGTTTCTATCACGCTTCCGGTGAAGCGGTCAACTCCGCGAAGGGTTTGCGACTCGATGAGAGATATCTCACTCCCTTGTTGAGCCACGCTCGGGGTAACCGCTATCTGAAATGCGACTTCGGGTGCCTGCGACTCGTACCCTGCGCCGGCCGCTACTGCACCTACGCGCCACGATACTTTTCTGCTCGTCTCATCAAACCGCACCTCCGCCCCTTCGGGAGAGATGACATTTCTCCACTCCACGTAAATGGGGAGCTCGGCTGAAAGCTCGACATCCTTCGCCTCATTGGTACTGTTGGTGAGTGACCAAAGAATAGTGTAGGTGGTAGTTTGATCTGCGCGTGGGGGAACCGGTCCACTGTTTATAAATGGACCGACGCTCCAGACAGCGCGCGGAGAGAGTGTAAGCACCGTTTCAAGCCGCACGGTGCGGGTACTCACCCGTTCTAGCGTCTCCGGCACGTTGTCTTGCCCGATACGCTTCGCCCGAACGCTTATCTCTAAAGTCATTGATGGATTTCGCGCCCCCGTCGAAGGTGCGAGGCCAAGCGACTGAAACGAAAAATTGAGCGTGCCCGACTCACCGGGAGATACAAGCTCCAAATTCTTGTCGGTCTGTTTTGTCCACACCAACGTCTCATCGAGTGAACGGTAGAACCCATTACTCACCTGCACAGATTGCCTGTCCAAAATTGATCCCTTGAGTGTTGCTTCTACCTCCACGTCCGAAAGGGGATACGCAAGGTTGTTCTTCCATCCAACACTTCCTGCCACCGTCGAGTTCGGCTTTACCACCAACACCTCGCCACTCGCTTCCCCAAGATTAAGGGCAATGTCGAGGAACGGGCGCGTGAGCGCTACCGTATACGTTGAAGTGTTGAGAACACCCGCAAGCGAGCCCTTTGTGCCTTCTTGACCCACCTCGAACCGAAACACACGATCCTCACCTCCATTCCCAATGAGTATACCCGAGATAGTGAAAGTCTTTTTTGTGCCTGTCGGCATGTCACCAAGCTTCCAGTACTCATTGCCCTCCTCCGGGCGCGGCTGAACAGAGGTGACCTGAAATCCGGGCGGATACAGTGCGCGTAGGGCCACTGCACGAACCGGTTTACTCGCACTACTCGCAAGCTCCACGGTAAGAGTGAGTGGCTGGCCGCTGGTATGCTCTTCCACCCCTTTGACGGAAAGCGAAACCGGTGCACGCGAAAGGAGCACGGTGGTACTGCTGTGCGAGGTAAACGTGGTTTCGGAATCGGTGAGCCGATACGCAAGCGTTGTTCCAATCGCCTGCGTCGCCTCTTCGGGACCAAAAAGCACCGCACGTATCGTGGCCGTCTTACTCTCACGCGGCCCAATAGTACCCAACGTCTCGCGGTACTCAGTGAGTGCCACATCGAAGTTGTTGGGGGAGCGTGCTCCCGGCGGAAACTGCACACGCAGGTCAGCCGCGAGGAGTGGTACCATATTCGGGTTCTGTATCGTGAGCATGTAGAGTACCTCATCCCCCGCACCTACCGATAGAGGGCCGCTCCACGAGAGGGTTGGAGGGCGCACCTCGGAGCGCCCCGTATAGTACACGTACCCCCCGATGCCAACCGCGACCAAGAAAAAGAGAGTACTTATGGAAAAAACTATGACGGTAAACTTTCTCAATAAGCTCGAACTGCCTGCTCGTGCAGACATACCCACCGGCTTTGATAGCGTCCATGGATCGTACGCACGCGACACATCGTTCGGCTCACTCTCGCCCAACGAGGCGGGTTCGTTAGTACCCCACGACGACTCAACCTTGTACGCCTCCTCATGGAGCGGCCTGCGCTGATGCACGGTGCTCTGTGCCTGTTTCGCGTAGATGCGCTTGCGCACTCTCTCGATGCTACTCTCCTCTTCCAGCATACCTTCCAGTATACCAAAGCTAGAGCTGACACTCCCGCAGTGCATCGTTTACGTTGCGAATAAGTGTCCGCATGTCGGAGTCAGTCATATCGATGCCTTCATACGAAGTTCCCTCAAGCAGACCCGACCGTATGTTCGATTCACTGAGGTACCCCTGTGTGTTGAGTATGCGGGCCACGAGGAGCACCTCAAGGAGCCGGAGTGTACGTGCGTCCGGTGAGGCAACAAGTGCCGCGCACCCATCCGAAAGAACCGCATAGAGTTTCGTTTGATCGCCCTCTCCGTGCACCAACCTTCGCGCAAGCGTTCGCACACGGCGCAGAGCCGCGCGCACATAGAGGCGGTTGTCTGCCACGGCACCCACCCCTTCACACGCATTCACCACACGCCACACCTCACGACCCCGCACCATGGTCACCCGCACCCACGCACCTTCAGACAGGAGGTAGCGCAGTTTCGACCGCTCAAGGCGCACCCCCTGTGCATGGACCCGTATGAGCCCCCGCGACTTCGTGAGGAGAAAGAGCACACGGCTCGCCTCTCCCTCGGGCGTACTCCCGAGTACAAACGCGTGTTCGGTGATGAGCGTGTACATAGTCACTCGCTAGCGAAGTGCGAGTTTCATACGAAGCGTCTCGAGGTGAAGCTCACATGAGTCTTCGGGGAGGTCTTCGTACACGACCTCTGTAACATTCGCGACCTTGCGGAGCCGCTCGCGCGCCTCCTCCACAAGCGGGCGCGCCTCATCACCCGCACCCACCACGAGCACCACCTCATCAGAGGGTGCACGCTTGGCTGATTTTCGTAATTCTTGGACGCTCCGCACGAGCTCGCGCACCCTGCCCTCTCGCACCAACTCCGGAGTGAGTGTAGTGTCGAGCTCGATCTTCGCTCCCTCCACTACCTCGTGCACATTCACCTCCTCCATAATGAGTTCCGTGTAGAGTAGTGCGACATCTGGTGCGGTGAGGCGCGAGAGTGGCTGGCGCACCTTTACCCCTGCGGTAGCGCGCCGCTCAAGTGCTTCAGAGACCACCTGTCGGGTCGCCTCCATCTTCGCGAGCACTTCCTGATCATCACATGGCTCACCTTGAGGCCACGACGCAAGGTGCACGCTTTCTTTCTCCGCACCGCACCCCCGGTAGATATCCTCTGCGATAAAGGGAGCAAGTGGCGCGAGTAGTTTTGAAAGTTCAATGAGTGTGTGTCTAAAGGTGGAGAGTGCTTCTTGTTGCGCCTCGACGCCCTCGACGCCCTTCAAGCGGTCCCGAGAACGACGTAGGTACCACGTGGAGAGGTCGGTCACAAACGCGCGAAGCGTGCGCACCGAGACGACCGTGTCGTATCGCTCCATGTGCTCGGTCACTTGCCGCACTACCTCGTTGAGACGGGCGATAATCCATACGTCGAGCACGTGAGTGCTCTGTGAAGTCTTGTTGGGAGGGGTCACAGCACCCTCATCACGGTAGGTCTCGTAGAAGGTGTATGTGTTCCAAAGAATATTGATAAAGCGGTTGTGGAGCTCCTTGAGTTCGTCGTCCCTGAAGCTCATGTCCTCGCCCTGCATCACTACCGAGCCGAGGAGGTAGAGCCGGAGCGTATCTGCACCGAAACGGTCGATATTGATGAGTGGGTCGGTGTAGTTGCCCTTCGACTTGCTCATCTTGCTCCCATCCTCGGCGAGTACCGTACCGGTCGTTACACAGTGCTTAAAGCTCTCTTTGCCGAAGAGAAGTACTCCCATCGCGTGCATGTAGTAGAACCACGTGCGGGTCTGCGCAATGTACTCCGCGATAAAGTCGCCCGGATAACGCACGGGCCTTTTGAAAGGTTCGTGAAGCAAATGTTCGGAAGCAACCGGCATAGCACCCGACTCGACCCAGCAGTCAACCACCTCTGGTATGCGCACGAACCGCGCGCCGTCGCTCGCGACAAGCGGGAGCTCATCAATGTATGGGCGATGGAGGTCGAGCTCGAACTCGTCGTTGTGCGGGAGCGGTACGAAATCGAGCGTGCGCACCTCGCCGTTTTTCACGTAGTCCTTTGCCTTTCCCCGTATTTCGATGCACTCATCGACGTCTGCGCCACGTGCCACACACTCCGCCATCCACAACGTGTACTCGTGGCCCACAATGAGCACGGTTTCATTCACGTAGGTCGTTTCATACTCGTAGAGTGCCTCGCCGATACGTCGCTTCATCTCGACGAGCGTCTCTCCTCCCGCACACTTGTTCGTGAAGCGTTCGACGTACGTGGGACAAATATCCCATATGGCCGAGACCGGTTTCCCGTTGAGTGCCCCGAGCTGCCACTCCATGAGTCGCGCATCGTAGACAATATCCTCCTTGGCATAGCCGATTATGTCCGCGATGCGCTCCGCGGTTTCACAGGTGCGTACTAAGGGCGAGCTTACCATTTTGGTGATACCCGCCTTCTTAAGGACCTCTGCCGCCTCGTGCACCTGCTCCTCTCCGCGCGCCGTCAGGTGGTGTTCGTTCTTGATGTCGGTGCTCACCACGCCGAGCACGTTACTCTCCGCTTCCCCGTGGCGCACCATGAGGTAGGTGTTTCCACTCTTTTTGGTGTGCGCACGCAGTTCGGAAAGCGAACCGATGACCAACAGCTCGCCGGTTGTCTCATGCTTCCAAATCGGGAGCGGGCTCGCCCAAAAGCGATTGCGGCTGATGGTCCAATCCGGCGCGGTTTCGACGATGTTGCGAAACCGCCCGTGCTTAAGGTGCTCCGGGTACCACGACACCGACTCGTTTGCTGTGAGCATATCCTCCTTTACCGCCTGTATGTTGATGAACCACGACGAGAGCGCATTGTAGATGAGCGCGGTGTTACACCGATAGCAGTGCGGGTAGCTGTGCGTATGGTCGTTGGCATGGAACACACGCTCGCGCAAGGTGAGGTCTCGGAGCACCTCGCCACTTCCTTTTTTATAGTAGAGCCCGCGAAGGAACTCGGGCGCATCCTCATTGTAGTGACCGCTCTGGTCGAGGAGCTGGACGAACGGGAGTCCGAGCGCTTTGCCGAGCTCATGGTCGTCCTCACCGTACATGGGCGCAATGTGGACCACACCGGTACCCTCCTCGGTTGTGACAAAATCCGCGGCTTGCACGGTCCACACCTTTTTATTCGCACCCTCTTTCGCCTTGGGGATCTCATAAAGCGGTTCGTACGAAAGCCCCACGAGTGACTCGCCGGAAACCGCGTGCGCCGGTGTCAAGCTACCAAGAACGGTTTCCGCCCGCTCCCGCGCTGCAACCACGCGACCCGCAGGGGTGTCGTACACGCCGTACTCGGTACTCGCACGCACCGCGAGTGCCATATTCCCCGGCAGTGTCCACGGGGTCGTCGTCCATGCGAGGATGTACGTCGCATCGTCGGTGGTGAGATCCCCCACCTTCTGTCCGGCTTTAAGTTTGAACTTCGCCACTACCGCTTTCTCCGTTACATCTTTGTAGCTGTTGTCCATCGCGATTTCCGCTTTCGAGAGCGGGGTCTCGCAGTGCGGGCAGTAGAGGAGCACCTTCGTGCCCTCGTAGAGTCGCTTGTCATCATGTATTTTCTTGAGTGCACCCCACACCGCTTCGATGTAGCTGTTGTCCATCGTCTTGTACGAAGCATCGAAATCCACCCAACGACCAAGTCGCTCCACGTAGTGCTTCCAATCAGCTACAAATTGGAGTACCGCCTCCTTCGCCTCGCGGTTGAAGTTGTCGATGCCAAGCTCCAGTATTTCTTTCTTTGTCTTGAGACCGAGCTTTTTCTCAACAATATTTTCAATAGGGAGCCCGTGGCAGTCCCACCCCCACCGACGCGGCACGCGGTATCCACACATGGTCTTATACCGCCCAACCACGTCTTTGACCGACGAACCGAGGAGGTGGCCCATGTGGGGAAGACCCGTCGCGAACGGCGGCCCGTCGTAGAACACGAAATCACCCATCGGGGCTTCTTTATCAAGTGTTTGTTCAAATATACGGTGTTCGTTCCAGTACGCGAGCACCTTTTCCTCTCGCCTCGCGGTTTCGCTCACCGCACGTGCTTCCTCATTGTTCTCCTTATCGTGTTTCGCCATAGCGCAATCCTACCACCCGGAGCAGGAACCGAACAGTAACGCCCGTGTCGTGCAACAGGCCCAATTACGATGTACCTACATGCGACGGGGTGCTTCTATCCCCAATAGGCATAGACCATTTTTCATCGTATGCGCAAAGGCCGTGGCGAGCGCCACCTTGTAGGGTGCAAATGACGACCCGTCAAGTATGCGCTCGGCGGCGTACCAGCTGTTCCACACCCCCGCGAGCTCCGTGAGGTAGGTTGTCACGTGGTGGGGCTCGAACTCCTCCGTCGCGCGTGCCACCACCTCGGGAAAACGGTAGAGCAATCGCTCAAGGTCGGTCACCTCGGGAAGCGGCACCTCACAGAAAGCCACCACTCCCTCCGCATCGGCCTTTTCAAGCACCGATACTGCACGGGTGTGCGCATACTGGAGATACGGGCCTGAATCGCCCTCGAATGAGAGCGAGGCGTCCGGGTCGAAGATGATATTCTTCCCCGCCTTCTGCTTCAGTATTGAGTACTTGATTGCCGCAACCGCAACCGCATCACGTATCGTGTCTCGCTCAAGCGGTGGGAGGTCACGGTCTTTCACTTTCTCCCACGCACGCGCGCGCATCTCCGAGAGGAGCGACTCGCCGGTGATGACATTCCCCCTTCGCGAGCTCATCTTGCCCGAGGTGAGGAGGAGCATGCCGTGCGGCACATGGAGGAGCTTCTCGCCAAGTGCGGGATTCAAAAGCGAGAGTGCTTTGTACACCACCCTCATGTACTCCTTCTGCTCCACCGCGGTCGTCGTAATGGAGAGATCGAACTCCCACTTCTCGCGCTTTTTGTAGGCGAGGCCGAGCTCTTTTGCCTCGTAGGTGGGCAAACCATCTTTCGTGATAAACACACGGGTATGGAGACCGTACGCTTCGCCCCGGAACACAATCGCCCCCTCGCTCTCAGTGAACGTACCGCGCGCGAGCCCCTCCTTCACGAGCGCACGCCCGGGTTCCGCCGTCTCGCTCTCAAAAAAGTAATGGTCAAAGCGGCTCCCGAGGAGCGCGTAGAGCTCCTCAAAGTGCACGAGTGATGCCTCTCTACCCTTTGTGTAGGTGTCCGTAATCTCGGGCGCATGAGCGTAGACGAGCTTGTTGTATGCAACGATTTCAGCCCGCGCACCCTCATCCTCCTCATATGCGCGGTTTCCCTCCACGTACGCACTTCCCAGGTCTTCAATGCTGGTTGGGTCTCCTTTTAGGTGTGCGAGACCCCAGAGCGCTTTTGCAACGTGGAGCCCCACGTCCCCCTGGTAGTTTACCCGCCGCACCTCGGCACCTGACCACTCGATGAGACGCGAGATGGACTCGCCGAGCGTGTTGCTCATGAGGTGCCCTATGTGGAACGGCTTGAAAGGATTTGGCTGGCTGTGCTCCACCATAATACGCCTGCCGGCAAGTGCCGTACCCTTACCCCACACATCACCAAGCGAAAGAATCGATTCAGTTGCCTTTCGGAAAAATTCCCGGGAAAGGTAGATATTAATGAACCCGGGTCCCGCCACCTCGAAACGGTCAATATAGGGAGGTGCATCCACGCCTGCCACAATCGCTTCCGCAATGTCACGCGGGGAACGATCGAGCGTGGGGGCGAGCACAAGTGCGATGCTGGTAGTAAGGTCGCCGTGACTTCTGTCCGTAGGGTGCGCGAGCTCCACAGGCACGTCGCCAAACCCGAGCGACACAATCGCTCTTTGAAGCACGTCCGCGAGTTCCGAGTAGAACATGGAGGAACTGTAGCACTAACCTGTAAAAAGCGGAACCTATTTTCTGGTCTCAACAAGAAGCGGGGTACTCTCGGCACGAAGCACAGTAAATTCATCCACCCCCAGCACGGCACCCCATTCGGTCTCAACCACACACCGCCACCTCCCTTCCTCAAGGGTGCCCTTCACACTGTACCAACGGTACCCCCCGTCCCTTCCACCCTGCACCGACCATGGAATACGACTGCGTGTCACCCATCCCGCGGAGCTGTAGTACTCCCACCTGTGAAAGAGCCGAGTGGAAATGCTCGTGGGCGCAAACACCGCAGAGTAACAGTACGCACCGTCTCCCCCAGCCACACGAAACGTGGTATCAATCGTGCGCCACGGCAGGTACCACGGAGCCGCTTCGTATGTGACGCGATAGAGGTACCCATCCGACGGTGCCTTGGTGAGGCTGTGGAATATTCCAATATCTTTGAGTGCGAGGGGGACGGGAGGAATGAGGTTGGTGAAGTAAGCAATGTTCCATATAATTGTCACCGCACCCACAGTTCCTACAAGGTAGCGAAAGTGTGTGTGGTACGCAGAAGGCGCAACGCGCATGATGCCTTGAAACACGAGCGCGAGCACAAAGAGCGCCGAGAGGCCACTCAAGAGAAAAGGAATGGTGCCTACATCCCCATAGAGTATGGGAATGGTGAGCGCGCTGTAGGAGAGGAGCGCAAAGGTGAGCATACCGATTTGAAACACCAAAAGCTCATAGCGTCTCTTGAAAAACTCATTACCGATAAAGACCGCGATGAGAATCACTAAAAAGGGCCAGCTCGTGAGGAGCGAGGCACTCTTGCTGTAGAAGAGCACGAAGCCCGAGAGGAGGCCTCCCATGGGAAACTGGACGAGCGCGGGAAGCCACGCGCGGTACGTACGCACCACACGGGGCACCCGACGGTCCGCTTCCACCGCTTGTATGAGCACCACCGTACCCGCCGCCACAAAGAGGTAGCAAAGAAAAACCGCCTGCCCATAGAGCTCGTCAATACGGGTGAGTGTGAGCGCATCAAATGCAAAACCGCTAACAAACGCGATGAGGGACGCGTGGCGCCGCACAAACACAACCCACCGATACTCAAACAAGCGCATGGGTACATTGTACATGCTCCCGCATACTTCCACACCCTACTGTAAGAGCAGTACCCCGGCGTATACCGGGGCTAGTTGATTAATCATACACCGTCAACAGAAAGTATACTTGCTACACAAAACTTTCCGGCACCGGGTGGCTCTGTGCGAGTGAGCACACCTCCTCTCGAATGGTCTCAAGCTTTGTCACATCTCCACTACACTGCAGTGCATCCAGCATGAGTTCCGCCACACGAGCGCAATCCTGTTCCGTAAAACCTCGGGTTGTGAGCGCGGGTGTGCCAAAACGAATTCCCGAGGGGTCGAGTGGGGGGCGCGGGTCGTCCGCAATGACATTCTTATTTAGTGTGATACCCACACTGTCGAGCACCGTCTCTGCCTCTTTACCCGACACGCCGAGCGAGCCGTACACATCCGCCAAAATGAGGTGGTTGTCCGTGCCCCCACCGAGCATCCTCACTCCGCGCGCACGCAACACGCGCTCCATCGCTTTCGCGTTTACGAGAATCTGCCCTGCGTAGGTGCGAAACGAAGGTTGGAGTGCCTCGCCAAAGCACACCGCCTTCGCGGCCACCTGGTTCATGTGCGGCCCTCCCTGTAGCCCAGGAAACACCGCCTTGTCTACCTTTTTTGCAATCTCCGCACTCTCACGCACCAAAACCATACCGCCACGTGGCCCGCGTAGGGTCTTGTGGGTAGTCGTCGTCATGAGGTCAAACCCCGCATCGAATGGGTTTTTCGCAGCCTTGCCTGCGATCAAGCCCGCTATGTGTGCAACATCCGCCATGGTGTACGCCCCAACCTCCTTCCCTATCGCGACAAACTGCTCGTAATCGAGCTCGCGCGAGTACGCGGAGAACCCTGCGAGGATGAGCTTCGGCTTTTCCCTTTTCGCCACCTCGCGCATTTCGTCGTAGTCTATCTCGCCCGTCTCCGCGTTCTTCATCTTGTAGCGCACGAAACGGAATACCTTCGTCATCATCGTGACCGGGTGCCCGTGCGTGAGGTGCCCCCCATGCGAGAGGTCCATGCCGAGCACCGTATCCCCGGGCTCGAGGACCGCGAAGTACGTAGCGATGTTCGCGGGAGCACCGGAGAGCGGTTGCACGTTCACGTATGCGGCTCCAAAGAGCTTCTTCGCCCGCTCAATCGCGAGCGTTTCCAAGGCATCGGTGTACTCCTGCCCCCCGTAGTAGCGCTTACCTGGATAGCCCTCGGAATATTTGTTAGTCACAACCGACCCCAAGGCCTCACGCACCGCCCGTGAGACGTAGTTTTCACTGGGAATGAGCTCAAGCCCTTCTGCTTCGCGACGCTCCTCGCCCTCAAGGGCACTGAACACTTCTTCATCTTGCTGTTTGGTACATGAGTATTCCATTTCCTAAGTGTACCTTCTTTGTGGCACGGGTGCCATGTCCTGCCGATTGCACGATGGTACAATGAGCGGTAGGGTTATAGAAGGTAAACAAGGCAGAGAAACATCATGGAAAAGCTCATGAAAACACTCTTTGTTGTTATCCTTATATCGTGCCCAATTACATTGGTGTTGTATCTCATGACGGGAGAACCATACCTATCGCCTACACAAGAATGGACGAACAAAATCACTGCGCAGTGGTGGTTCGGTGGCTTCATGTTCGATTTTTTTGTGGTCCTTCCTTTGTGGTACATAGCCGCAAAGAGAGGAAGGACCTGAGGAGAACGAGAGATGCGTCATGTCCAGTCGCTCATTTCACTTCTCGCGGCGTGTGTATGGCTCGTACTGACCGCCCCTGCTCATGCGGAGGTCGAACTTCACATTATATTGGGAACTGGTAGCGATACGCCGCAACTGTACGTCGTTGATGGAAATACCCTCATCGCCACATACCCTATCGCCACGCCTCGTCATACGCCACGATGCCTCTACAGCGGGCCCGTCACGGGAATAGTCACCTTCATCGACCCACATGCGGCGTGGATACCCACCGAGGCAACAAAGCGTGCAGCGGCACAAAAAGGACAACCGCTTTCGAGCTACTACGCACCTGGACATCCAAAAAACGCGCTCGGGGGGAGAAAAGTGGGTGTGCGTTGGGAGTCATGTATCCCTTCCACCGTTCGCATCCACGGCACCATTCGCCCCGACCAAATAGGGCACCGTGTATCACGCGGATGCATACGCATGCACAATGCCGACTGGGATACGCTCGCCACCCGCGTACTACCCGGCACGCGCGTAACCATCCAAATATACCCGCCACCCCACCTCATGGCCCGCGACTAGCGGGCCTACTTGTTTACGCGCCCGTACTTCCAAAACCACCTGTGCCACGAGCGGAGGTCGGGAGCTCGTCGCTCTCAACAAACTCCGCACGTTCAACTTTTTGGATAAGAATTTGTGCTACTTTTTGCCCCGCGGTAATTGTGTGTGGCTCATTCCCCAGATTCACCAGCCCCACCAAAACCTCGCCACGGTAGCCGCTGTCTATCACACCACCGAGTGTCTTTAATCCATACTTCTGTGAGAGACCACTCTTGTCCCAAATGAGCCCTACATAGCCATCAGGAATCTCAAGCGCAATGCCGGTGTGAACTTGTGCGTGCGTGCCCGGCACAAGCTCCACAGTCTCGAGCGTAAAGAGATCGGCCCCCGCATCACCCGGGTGTGCGTAGCATGGGGGCTTCGCCCTTTCATCAAGTAAGACCACTTTGCACGTACTCATGACATCATGTGCGCTCGCACGATACGTTCCACTTCGCGCCGTACCTCATCGAGCGGTTTCGTGGCGTCAACAACGGCGTGCGGAAACCCCTTCACGGCGCTCACGTACCCGTCGCGCACCCGCGTATGTATGACAAGTGATTCCGCGTCAAAACGCGATAGTGTGGTCCCGCGACTCCGCACCCGCTCGTGCCCCACCTCGGGCGGCACATCGAGAAGCACGTAGAACGGGACCACCTCTTTGAGGAGTGTGGCGCTCACCGACTCAAGGAACGACAGGTACTCCATGCGCTCCTTCCTAAAGATCTGGTATGCGATGGTAGAGAGCGCGAATCGGTTTGAGATAACCGTCTTCCCTTCCCTAAGTGCTGGCCGTATCACATCTTCAATGAGCTGAGCCCGACACGCCAGGAAAAGCAGGAGCTCCGTCTCGACCGCCATCCCCGCATGTGTGGGGTCGGTGAGAATCGCACGCACCCGCTCCCCTATCGCGGTACCGCCCGGCTCGCGTGTGAATACCACATCGTCCCGCCCGGCAAATACCTCGCGCAGGTAGTCGATGTTCGCGTCTTTTCCAGCGCCATCCCCCCCTTCAATCGCTATGAGCCTTCCGTGCGCCTGCATGACACCCATGGTACCATTTCCACACATGGCGAGCGACATTTCCTCTCTCACCCACACTGAAGTCCCACTCCCAAATGGCGGCAGGGTTCTCGTCCTCAACACGGGCGCGCGCATCACACCGGAAGCACAGGCGATGCTTCAAGCGCTCCACAGCCGCTCCACGGGCGGCATCGCGAGCCACCTTGAGGTGCTGAAAGAAAAGGGGGCGGAAAAATTCATGGCGACGTACTACGTCGGCTATGGGCACAAATCGATCGGCGACTGCGCGAGCGCGACGGTATTCGTGGAGGGAGTTTCCATGCTCGCTGCCAAAGCGATACAAGACTGGCCGCTCTACTCTGGACAGGAGAGCTCCACGCGGTATGTGAATTTTGCAGACCAACCGTTCCTCAATCCGCTCGAAAGTGAAGCGGGGACCGCCATCCAAGAAGCGTGGCGCTCGTTCTACCTCAAGGGCGTGCACGAGCTCCCGGAGGTGATCAAGGCACGCTTCCCGCGCGCTGAAGGTGAAAAAGAATCGTTGTACGAGAAGGCCATCAACGCCCGCGCATTTGATATCATGCGCTCTTTCCTCCCCGCGGGCGCCACCACCAACCTCGCGTGGACCATGAACCTCCGACAGTTCGCTGACGCACTCCTCCACCTGCGCCACCACCCTCTCGAAGAGGTACGCGCTATTGCGGAAACAACTGAACAGGCCCTCCTCCAAGCATTCCCAAGCTCATTCAGTAACACGCGCTTTGAGGCATCGGAGGCCTACCACGCGGCGCGCATGCGCGAGTACTACTACCACGACTCCGCCTCGCCTACGTTTGAGCTCTTCTTCGACGGCATCGATCGCACGCTTCTTGGTGAGTACGAGGACGCACTACGCACCCGTCCCAACAACAAAACCGAGCTCCCGCTCCGTATGGGCGAGTGCGGCATGGTCGGCTTCAAGTTCTTACTCGACTTCGGTTCGTTCCGCGACATACAACGACACCGCGCGGTCCGCCAGCGCATGCCACTTCTCACCACCTCGCTCGGCTTCCATCCGTGGTACCTCGCGGAACTACCCGACACGCTCCGCAGTGAGGCGGAGATGCTCATCCGTAGTCAAACCGAGGCAATCTCTCAGCAGAACATGTCTCCTGAACTCGCCCAGTACTACACCGCCATGGGCTTTCTTACCTCAAATCGCCTCGTGGGCACACTCCCCGCCCTCGTCTATCTCGCGGAGCTTCGCTCCACCCGCTTTGTCCACCCCACCCTGCGCGAACGCGCGCAGCAAATGGCGCATATGCTCACCGAGCGATTCCGTGAGCAAGGCCTTGTGGTACACTTGGAGAGTGACTCCGACCGATTCGATGTCGGTCGTGGCGAGCAGGATATTGTGAAAAAATAGCACTACCTAATTATGGCTGGATTTCTTGAGCACGTTTCAGAGGCACAATTGGCACTGCAACAGAACGAACAACTTGTTCAACAGGAACTTGTAGGATTGCGTAATCAAACACAAGCATGTTTTTTTAAACTGGTCGTTTCCCTCAATCATCCCGAATACACACCCGACCAGGTAAGTAGCGAAGATCCTAAGTTTGAACTTGATTTCATCGCACTTTTTACCGACGGCACGCGTGAATGGTTTGATACATGGTGGACCGATACTGAACGCACTATTAAAGCGAAGGACGACCCGACACATCTCGCACAACAAGCACTGAAGGCATATCGGACACTGCACTAGCATAGTATTTTAAAAGACCCCGACGTCAGTCGCGGTCTTTAGTATTCCGTGTCTTCACAAATAACCACACAATCGCACCCATAAGTGCAATGAGCGGCCACAGCGCAAACGCCCAGAATAGCTTTTCCGATACACCCATTGGATCTCCTCCGTTTTCCGCTCGCACCACCCTAGCGCACTATCATTCCGTACGAAACTGCTTCGCAAGCCTCGGTCCCGTTTGGGTCGTGTAGTTGCTTCCGCGTGTATCATAGAGCACATCGGGCACGTGCGTCATACGCTCAAACTTTATCTTCGCAATCGGCTGGCCGTGCCGCACCACTAAGTCTTCAAACGGGCGCACCTCAAGGGTGAGCGGTCGTCCCTTCTCCTCCCCCTCCTTGCCCCACCCCCAACCCGGGTCGATGAAGCCGGCGTAGTGACTCCTGAAGTCACCCGAACGCTCGTCCATCGAAGCCATTTCGCACGCGAGCTCGGGGGGCACACGCACCGCCTCATCGGTCGAGAGAATGTAGAACTTCCCGCGCTCCAGCGTGAGGTGCCCGTTCTCGGGTGCCACCTGTTCAAAAAAATCTTCGGGTGCATAGCTTCCGCGCGTACTCACGTCGAGCACCTGGTCAGTGTGTTTACTCACCCACCCGACCAGCGGGCTTTTAAGGTCGAGCGAGAGCATGGGCGCACCGTCATGGTCTGATACACGAAGCTCGTCATACCGCACCGCATCGCCACCTCGTTGCCATAGAAGCTTATGGTGGGAGAGTGCGATTTCAAACTCAAGCTCTGAAAACCGCGTATCTGCCGTGAAGAGGCGCAGCTGCGAGAGTGAGTGACCTTCCCGAAGAAGAATCGGGAACGACTTCGGATGAATGGCGATCCAGAGCTCACCATTCCACCCCGCCGGTGTTACGGAATCGTACCGCGGCACCCCATCGGCAAGCACGCGCACGTGGACATCAATGCGACCGGTCGAGCTTTTCGGGTTGCAGTACCCATACACACTCGACGGCAAACGCAGTGTTTCATTGAGCCGAGCAAGGTACATTCCTCCGCGCACGAGTGGCTTCTCAAAAGACCACGGGGTCGCGTGGATGTGCGTGAGCAAATCCCGCACCGACTCACCTGGATTGAGCTGAAACATCCCCTCCGTGCAGTACACCTCTCCGGAGAGCGTGAGGTCGAGCGAAGAGGGGGCGATGTTGTCTACGTCTGCGTGTTCTATAAACCCGGCCGTCACGAGCTCGCGGAGGGTTTGGCTTGGGAGCGCGCCGTAGCGGGAACTGCGTGCGTACGATTCCATACAAGTTGCCATATACTAACATACCTTCACCAGATCGCTCATTTAGATTCGAGCACTACTTTGCGATTATCGTTGCGCGTTTCGCGCGCTAAAAACGTACATGACAGGTTGCCTGTGTACCACAAGCACAACCGATACTTAAAAGAGTCTCCGTGCGCTCCTCCCCCACTTCGGCTATAGTGGAAGTGCGGGGTCTCCGCCCAGTGTATGATAGCCCAACTCTCCGGTACGGTGACAGCAGTGAAGCCCTCGTGGCTTATCCTTGGGGTTGCGGGTGTGGGGTACAAAGTCTACGTCACCCCCTCGCTTATCGCCTCGACGAAAGCAGGGTACCCGCTCGACCTCTGGACCCACCTCGTGGTACGTGAGGACGCGCTTGATCTCTACGGCTTTTTGGAGTATGGCGAGCTTGAGCTTTTCAAGCTCCTGATTTCCGTCTCGGGCGTGGGGCCTCGTGGTGCGGTGGGTATCATGTCGCTCGACAAGCTCAACAAGCTCAAGAGCGCTATCGCATCGAGCGACGTTGGCTACCTCACAAAGGTTTCGGGGATAGGTAGAAAAACAGCAGAGAAGGTGTGCCTGGAACTGCGCGACAAGCTCGGTGAGCTTGAGGATGTGGGAGCGCACGTACTTCGCCGTGATGAGGAAGACTCGCTCGAAGCACTCAAGGCGCTCGGGTACCGCCACGAAGAGGCACGAGAGGCGCTCCGTCTCCTGCCTGAAACGCTCTCCGACCAAAGCGCGCGCATACGCGAGGCACTCAAACTCCTCTCGCGCCAGTAGCCACCACTAAACCACCATGAGCCGACTTCTCTCTACTCTGCGCGCCCTCATTCCCCCTTCCCTCTTTCGCGCACTTCAACCACACTACCACTCGCTCCTCTCGTCACTCGCGGCGTTTCGCTACGGCTTTCCCTCCCGAAAGCTCTATGTGGTGGGAGTGACCGGCACCAAAGGCAAGAGCACGACGACTGAGCTCATTTCGACGATTCTTGAGGAAGCGGGTCACACCACCGCACTCTCCAACACCATACGCTTCAAGGTGGCCGACGAGAGCGAGCCAAACCTCTACAAAATGAGCATGCCCGGCCGCTCGTTTATGCAGAAGTTTTTACGGCGTGCGGTTGATGAAGACTGCGGCTTTGCGGTGATTGAAATGACGAGCGAGGGGGCGCGACTCTGGCGCCACAAGCACATTGCGCTCAATGCGCTCGTATTCACCAACCTCTCACCCGAACACATTGAGAGCCACGGATCGTTTGAGGCGTACCGCGATTGTAAGCTACGCCTGCGCGACGCACTCATCAACTCGAACAAGGAGCGGAGGGTGGTCGTCGCCAACCGCGATGATGAGCACGGGGCACTCTTTCTCACCGTTCCCGCCGAAGTGGCACAGCACCCCTACTCACTGAAGCAAGCCGAACCCCACAGTGAGAACGACCGAGGTATTCTCTTCACGTACGAGGGCGTGTCTATCCACTCCCCACTCGTGGGCACCTTTAACCTCTACAACATACTCGCCGCGGTCACATTCACGCGCGCCATCGGCATCCCAACAAACACGATCAAACGGGCACTTGAGCGATTTGGTCATATTGCAGGGCGTGTGGAGAAAATAGAAGAGGGACAACCCTTCGTCGTCGTGGTTGATTACGCGCATACAAAAGACTCACTTGAAAAGCTCTACCGCGCGTTCCCCAACCACGAGAAAATTTGTGTGCTGGGTAACTGCGGGGGCGGGCGAGACCGATGGAAGCGCCCTGAAATGGCAAAAGTGGCGGAACAGTACTGCCGAGAGATCATTCTTACCGACGAGGACCCCTACGACGAGGACCCGCGTGTGATTGTGGAAGAAATGGTGGCTGGTATGAAAGAGAAGACGCCCACCATCATCATGAACAGGCGCGCCGCGATACGTGAGGCATTTGCCCGGGCAAAAGCCGGTGATGCGGTGCTCATCACCGGCAAGGGCACCGACCCCTACATTATGGGCCCGCGTGGGACAAAAACGCCGTGGAGCGACGCTGAGGTCGCGAGAGAGGAATTACGTGCGCACCTTGGGAAAAAGTGAGTCTCTTTACTATTTTTCATGTTGGCATCCAAACCTTTTTAGCGATCTATTCTCTTTTCTGGGTTAAAGAAAATTTTCGGGACCTGATTTTGATATAGTACGGACCTTCAAGTACCCTTGCACTAGAACACTCCCATTACACTGGAGTGTATAAAAACAGGCGCAACATATTCTCACCTCTCCTATGAGGAGCGGGTGATGATCAGCACATTAACAATCCAAGAGTACAATAGACCTGTTCTCAAACAAAGTATCTGACACGCAAAACCTCGATCTTTATGGAAGTTAGCCCACGTGTCGTAGGTGCCAATTCCACAATCCTGCGCAGATGGACGGGAGTGAATCTTCAAGGGTACCCATTTTCATACAAAGACGGTCAACCAGGATGCGGTACCGCCTCATGCCACCTATGGCAGGCTCCACCACGGTGCGTAGTGATGCAATTACCCGGTTATCAGCACGTTCTTCCTCTGAGAGTGGCGCATTCTTCCGGCTCCGTTTGGTCACAACGGTATTAGGATGGAGATGCTGAATACCTTAAAATCCGGAATCTGCAAATATGCCAACGGTTTTCGGTATGTGGGTGACGAGGGAGTACTTGTCGGCAAGACGCTTGTCGTATCTTCTCCCTGCTTTAGTGGGTGTGACCACGAGGATACGCTTCTTTTCATCAACCACCACAGCATTCTTGCGTGTGTGCGCTTTCTTCTTGCCCGAGTAGGTACGGTGTTCTCCTTTCGGCGTTGCGGGTCGTTTAATCCGCCGTTCACCACCGTCCAGAAACACATCCTTTACCTCAGGAAACTTCTCGAAGAACTCCTCAACCGAGGTGAGTTTCCGTTCGGGAAGAACAATGGCGCGCCCCAGCGCCTTTTCGAGCACTGTGAGGAGTAAGTGGATGTCCGCACAAGACCTACCGCGCGGTTTTTCAAAAAGAAATCCGAGCACATCAAAAGTTGGGTAATTCTTTGCATAAGAAAGCACAAAGAACAGCTTCGCCTCATACGTGGGGAGTCGCCCAGGTCTACCACCACCTACGGCACGCACACGCTTTGGATTGTCCAACTTCATAGTGATGTACGCCGCTTTGAATAACGATACGAGGTTGATGAATTCCTCATACGAGAGGCCGGTCAAGGCCTTCATCGCGCGGGGGCTGCGCGAGAGTGTGGTAAGGTTCATGTGGTCAATTGTATCAAAACTGATGTTTGGGAACAGGTCTGGTGTTCGAGCTATTGCACGTATGTTGAGGCGAAGTCCCAACACCATTTCGTACGAACTGCGAGAAAAGAGGGTGAGAGGCGTATACCTTCCCGTAAAAGCACACCATAAGACGTACTGGTGTCGCTACCGTAGCAAGCGCGGGTGTTTGAAGGTGGCGCTCCATAGGTACCTCACACGGTACGTGGGGGCTAAGCTCTCTGAGAGGTGGTCACCACAA
Organism: uncultured Candidatus Saccharibacteria bacterium; assembly: GCA_964383505.1. GTDB lineage: Bacteria > Patescibacteriota > Minisyncoccia > Phycocordibacterales > UBA12088 > CAYLHB01. The sequence goes on along the minus strand of CAYLHB010000001.1, from coordinate 21,716 downwards.
CGTATCTCGGGAAGTCTGCGACACGGTGGCACTGTGGTATCAAAAAGGGAGCTCATGCCGATTTAAGCAGTCTCAAATCAGCATTAGACCGCTTTTGATGGAAGCCTTGCTTAAGGTACCCTTCTACTTCACCACTCCCTACACATCACAGGAGAAAAGTCTTGTTGAAAACACCAACCGTTGGATACGGTGCTTTGTACCCAAGAAGAGAAATATAGTCACTGTCACTGACGGTGAACTTCGTTCCATTGAATCCTACCTGAACGACATTCCTCGTCAGTGTCTCGAGTACCGTACCGATCGAGAACTATTTATCTATAAGTGAGTGTCCTAGTTTTGTGGTGCGGGGGGCATGGAAATTCGGGAACAAATTAGATAATGATTCTGTGCTTACATGCATGACTATGCTAACAGTTTTAAACTGCTCAGATAGTCACGAACCTGGTTTACTATCACTAACATTGCATTTCAATCTTGGTCACTGGCATCGGTCCCCAATGATACGCATCATACTGCCCTAAATTAAGTTTGTAAGGATCTTTTATTACATCATAAATACCAGGTGCACTCGCAAAACCATTGCCCGACCAAAAATATTTTCTTCTGTCATTATGTGATATATAGCCAATTATTCCGGTGGAATCAAAAGGGACTATCTTGGTGGACGACACAAGATGCGCATATACCACAGGATCAGTACCAGCAAAATCAGTATATTGGTATGTAAAGGGAGGTTTCATGGGACCCCAATTCTTCACGTCAAGTTCTACCCTATATTGACAAGATCTATCCCAAAAATCTTTACCATCAAGATCTACAGCAACCCATTTGGAACCACCACCCCCTCCTCGTGCGGTGAAGCAATTCTCCCCATTCTCATCACAGTACTTCGTCGCACCCACCGCACCCTCAACATCCAACTTGAGGGCGGCACCATTTGGAGATGCAGAGCCATCACTTAACAGAGAGGTGTTAATTGACAAACCACCGTTTCGAAACACACCTCCAAGTGCTGCAAACATACCAAGTTTCTCTTGGCCAACAGGACCAACGTTTACGGGAGCTTCCACATTGCCGTTGGGCGGTGTTTGCGTGGGTCCCGACCATGCGGCAAAGAGGTACGAACCGCCTGCGGCAAGAAGGACGCCCACCACGAGGGTGGCGAGAGCAATGGGAGTGGTGCGGGTCATCGTGAGGTGTGACATAGCGATGGTGGGTTAGTGGTGTGGTAGTAATATGGATAAGCAAACTTCAAGAATGGTAGGTACTATTGAGGGGATTGGCTAAACTCCGCACGTGCGGCCATTGCCTCCTCGTCAGTGCTTGATTCTGTATCCTGCATGCTTTCATTGAACACCTCACGTGTGGCACGCGCCTCTTCATCTGACATGGTGGGGGTACTCTCGAGCGTCTTTGCAAACTCTCTCCGCACTTCTTGTGCACGACGGTCTTTTTCAGAGAGGGCTGGTGGCGCTACCTCCATCTCCATCTCGGTGTCTTGTTTGAGTACGAAGATGAGTACAACCAATGCGACTACCGCCACACCCGCAATGATAAGAAGTGCGGTGCGGGGTTCTATGTGATGTGGCGTTGCACCAGAAGCTTCGGAGGTTTCGTCCGCCATGGTGCTATTCTACCCCCCCCCAAGGGAATGTGGAGGGGAAATGGTGGGGTGGGTGGGGATAAGTATCACAAATGGGTTACCCATTATGTCCGAGAGGATTACAAACAACGCATGTGGATCTCACGCTTACTACATAGGACATGTTTTTCGGTGCCACTAACAGACTTGCAGTAACTCGTGGTGCTCCAGTAGTACAAAATGACCACAACCTACTGGTGGCTAATTGAACACAGCATTACTGACTGGTGCGTGTGGGGTGGGTCAACTGAGCAGAGTGGAGAGCATAGAGCGCGATGCCAGCAGCAATGGAGACATTGAGTGACTCTTTTTTGCCGTACATAGGGATTTCAACAATCGCATCGCAATGCTGAAGCACCTCGGTGGAAAGTCCTTCCACTTCGGAGCCCAAGACAAGTGCGGTGAGAGAACCACATTTGAACAAATTGATTGGTACCGCGCATGCGTCCTGCTCAAGCCCGACGACCGTTACACCTTCGCTTCGCAACTTCTCGAGGATTGAAATTGTACCCTCACAATACTCCCACACCACAATACGTTCAGCTCCAAGCGCCACCTTCGCGACATCGGCACGAGCCCGCCCGAATCGATCGAACGGTGTCGGCGTATAGCCACACAGGTACACCTTCTTCACCCCCGCCCCGTCGGCAGTCCGCAGAATCGCGCCCACATTGTAGGCGCTGCGAATATTGTGGAGTACGAGGTAGAGATCGGACATACACACTCCGCATCTTGGAGATCCGCCCATGCTACACTATACGCATCAATATAGGTATTGGAGGCAATTTATACCTTTGAAAAAATTTTGTATGTACTCACTGTTTCCTGAGCTATTCTCATTTTCTATACTCACAACCACTCTGCTTCAGGCGACACTCGGTGTGTACCTCATCGTCTATAAATTTCGTTTGTACCAACAGCGCACGGGGGCATAAACGGTTCGCGCTCACGAGCACTCTTGTATGGTCTGTCCGCAGGCGAGGTTTTCGCTGGTACACTTTTCGTGCTTGGACTGTTCACCCAAGGAGTCACTCTTTTTACGATAGCGATATCCGTCATCGCCAGTACTCTTCCTCCCCCCGCTTTGCACACAAGGCGAACGGCCGCTTTTCCTTCTCATGTGCACCATAGCCCTTGTACTCCTCTTTCTTGGTGCCGGACCCTTCGCGTTTGATCAGCCATTGTAGTGGACACACCAACATTTTTGTCGTACCATTTTCCCACCCTCCGCTTTTACTGCCTAAGCAAAGCTGGTGAAGGCGAGGGAGTTCGGGGAACTCCCGAGCGCCCTTAAGCCTTAAAGGCCGGTTGGTGGCAAGAAAGTAGCATAATACAATAGGCAGTATCCGCCCATAGCTCAGCTGGTAGAGCAACGGCCTTTTAAGCCGCGGGTCGAAGGTTCGAATCCTTCTGGGCGGACAAGCGATAAAAAATCCTGACCTGCGTCAGGATTTTAGCTTGTCCGAGCCGGAGCGATGTCTGCCGTAGGCAGACCGCGAGGCGGGATCGCAAGCGCTTGGCGGATGAGGAGGCACGACGAATCCGCCTAGCGACTCGTGACGACACAAGCAAACTGCTTTTCGTACGGCTTGGGTCCGAAGCGGAGGCATAATCAAAGGTACGAGAAATGTTTTAGCCTTTACGTGTGGTATGTAAGGCAAATCATACACGGGACGCTTGCGTTTTTTCGGAGTCGTGCTACTCTCCTGTAACAACAAAAACAAGGTATGCCAATCACATCTTCAGCGAAAAAAACTATGCGCGTATCAGGGCGGAAACGCTTGTTCAATATGCGCAGGAATCGTGCTATGAAGGAAGCCATAAAGGAGATTCGCCAGCTTGCGGGAGCGGGAAAGGGCCCTGAAGCGATAGCACTTTTACCCAAGGCCTACCAAGCGATAGACAAAGCGGCAAAGCGCGGTGTCATAAAGCTGAGAACTGCTGCGCGAAAGAAGTCACACCTCACCAGGGCGCTTCGCGAGCAGAAGGAGGTTGTGAAAAAAGGGAAAGGTAAGGCGAAAGCCAAATCGAACGCATCGGAGTAGTGTTGGGGTGCAACGCAACTAGAACGTAGAACGTGCTGAATTGAATATTGTGGAGTAGTTTGCAAGAACCAACACACAGCAACCCGCCGTGAGGCGGATTGCTGTATGTCTTTGTGTTTTGCTCTGCAACTTCCGTGTACATTTTTCAACCTTATTTTACACTGTCTTTAAGGCCCTTGGCGGCGCGGAACTTCGGTACACGCATTGCGGCAATCTTGATGCTCTCGCCGGTGCGAGGATTGCGACCCGTACGAGCGGGGCGCACTTTAGTTGAGAAAATGCCGAGTCCTGCGATAGAAACTTCATCGCCACTCTTAAGCCCTGCGGTGATGGAATCAATCATTGTTTCAACTGCGCGTTCTGCGTCCGCCTTGGTGCTTCCGAGCACACCGTGCACTTTTTCAATGATATCCTGCTTGTTCATGGATGATTTACTAATCGAGTAATGTAACCTGTGCGTGATAGGCCTAAAAAAAGTATACATTCGGGCACGTTTTGCGCAATAGTTATGCACACCCCTTGAAGTATTGAGTATGTGTGGTAAAAAAAGTTTTTTTGTACGCTGGTGTTGTGTGTCATGTAATTCTTTTTGCTATACTCGCGACTATGTTGCAAATGAAAATAGGACTTTCCGGTGCGAAAGGGAGTTTTTCCGAGGAGGCATCGCGGATGTACGCGAAGTTGGCGCATCTGAATTCGTGTGAGCTTGTCTACCTTGTGTCAGTGGCGAATGTGCTTGAGGAGCTAAAAAACGGCTCAATTCAAAGGGGAATTTTCCCCATTGAGAACAGTAACGGTGGTATTGTCATTGAGGCGGTACATGCCATGGCACGCTATACGTTCTCTATAGAACGCATGTTCGAAATGGACGTACACCACAACCTCCTTGTGGTACCAGGCGCGCGTGCCGATGATATTACCTCAATAACAAGCCATGATCAGGCACTTAAGCAGTGTCGCATGTACCTCAAGCGCAAGTGGCCGGGCATAGAGCTTGTGGAATACAAAGATACTGCACAAGCAGCAAGCGATCTTGGCAAGGGCATTCTCTCGACATCAACCGCCGTAATCGCTCCCAAGGCATGTGCCGAGCTCTATGGTCTTGAAGTGCTTGAAGAGTCCGTACAGGACTTGAAATTCAACTACACGACGTTTATCGTCGCCACACGTCGCGAGGAGGAGTAGTGCATTTGCCTACCTCGCAAACTCTATCGCCCGGCTCTCGCGGATGACGGCGACTTTTATCTCACCTGGGTACTTGAGCTCCTGTTCAATACGCACTGCGATATTGCGCGCAAGCTCGCGTGCTTGAAGGTCGCTCATTTCATCGGGGCGTACGAATACGCGCACCTCACGACCCGCAGAAATGGCGTACGCTTTGTCGACGCCCTCAAACGAGGTTGCGATTTGCTCCAACTCTTGGAGACGTTTGATGTAGCTCTCCACCGAGTCACGTCGCGCACCCGGTCGCCCGCCGGAAATGGCGTCTGCAACCTGCACGATGATGCTCTCCGGCGTTTCATAGGGGTACTCCTCGTGGTGGCTCTGCATCGCTTGAATGATGCGCACATCCGTATTGAACTTCTGGAGTATCCTACGCCCAATCTCAACGTGGGTGCCCTGTACGTCTTGGTCCACCGCCTTTCCTATGTCATGCACGAGCGCGCCCGCCTTGGCGACCTGCACATCGGCGCCGAGCTCCTCGGCGAGCATTCCGGAAATATGCGCCATTTCTATCGAGTGGTACAGCACGTTTTGGCCGTAGCTCGTGCGGAAATGGAGTCGTCCGAGAATCATGAGCACACGAGGGTCGAGCCCCAACACACCCGCTTCGTAGGCAGCCTGCTCGCCCTTTTCCTTGATGATGCGGTTGATTTCTTCAGTTGCTTTCTGCACTGATTCCTCGATTTTTGCCGGTTGAATGCGCCCGTCAATGATGAGGTTCTCAAGCGCGACTCGCGCGATTTGCCGACGCACCGGGTCGAAGCATGAGAGAATAATGACGCCCGGAGTCTCGTCGATAAGCACGTCCACGCCCGTTGCGCGCTCAAACGCACGGATATTACGTCCCTCCTTTCCAATTATTTTACCCTTGATCTCTTCGCTTGGGAGCGTGATGGAGGTGGTGAGTACGTCGGTTGTTACCGCATTGCCGAGACGGTGAATGGCGGTCGTAAGAATGTCTTTCGCTTTACGCTCAAGCGTTTCCGCGCCGTGCTGGTCGAACTTCTGGATGCGCACGAGTAAATCTTCTTGCGCCTCACGCTCCACCTTTGCGAGGAGCTCCTGCTTCGCGTCTTCGGCGGAAAGACTCGCCACGCGTTCAAGTGCTTGCTCTTGCTCCTTTTTGAGCGCATCCACGCGCTCTTTAACCGCGTGCACTTCCTCTATCTTTTTCTTCACATGTTCCACCTCCTTGTCGAGGTCTTGCTGTCGTTTGTCGAGGAATGTCTCACGGTCAAGCACGCGTGTTTCAGCTTTTTTCACAAACTCCTCCTTTTCCTTTATTTCCTTTTCCGCTTCCTTCTTTTCCTCCCTCATCTTTTTCTCTGCCTCTTCCTCAATTTTCTTTGCTTTCTCCTTCGCCTCAAGCATCATTTGCTTGATTTCAAGCTCCATCGAGCCCTTCTTTCCTGCCGCAACAATGACGCGCAGGTAGTAGCCGAGTGCGACGCCCGCACCCCCTGCGATGAGGAGCGTGGCGACTATAAGTAGTGGTGACATAAGCGGGATGGTCCCGCGCCGCACGTGTTCTTACTGGTGCAAAATACGCACAATAGCCATATCTTGAGCCACGAAAAAGCAATTTCGTGAAAGTGATGCGGGCGAAAGTGTCGTAGTGTGAGAACGCATACCGGAGCGGAACATCAATTAAAAGTTCCTAAATTATCAATACAATGACGTAGTTGGAGTATAGCAGAAAATATGCGGTACGCAAAAACGGCTCGAGGAGGGCGCTACGCTGCTTTCCCTTTGTGAATTTGGTCGATGATGCCGTACTTCTTCGCTTCCTCTGCGGTCATAAAGAAGTCGCGGTCGACGTCCTTCTCAATCTTTTCGAGCGTTTGGCCGGTCGCTTTCGCAAGAATCTTGTTGAGGCGGTCACGGGTGGCGAGGATGTGTCGCGCGGTAATCTCAATGTCAGACGCCTGCCCTTGCACCCCGCCCCATGGCTGATGAATCATCACCTCGCTGTTGAGGAGGGCAAATCGCTTCCCTCTTGACCCCGCGGCGAGGATAACAGATGCCATTGAGGCGGCGAGACCGACACAGACCGTCGACACGTCCGGCTTTATGTAGTTCATGGTGTCGAGAATCGCGAGTCCAGCGGTAACCGACCCACCGGGTGAGTTGACATAGATCTGCACATCTTTCTTGGGGTCTTCCGCCGCGAGGAACAGGAGTTGAGCCACCACGAGGTTTGCGGTGTGGTCCTCGATGACCCCGTCAATGAAAATAATCCGCTCCTTGAGGAGGCGGGAGTATATATCGTACGCTCGTTCCCCGTGCTGGGTCTTCTCGATGACCATAGGGATAAGCATGTTCTGTGTTTTGGTGTGTGACATAGTGAGAATAGGTTACCCACGTAGTGTAGCAGGTTTTGACAGCATCGCAACGAAGTGCTTTGCTGGGAGGTTGTTGTGTTCTAATTCTATGCAACATTTGCGGGGACCGCGCCAGCTTCCAAGAAGGCGAATACCGCGTCATTGGTGTGTGAGGCAACGATGTGGGTGCGCACGTTCTCCTCATTCACGTCGGGGTGGCGCGCGACGATGCCACGTACCTGCTGTTCCACCGCATCAGCATCAGGGAAAATACTCTCCTTGCGAGCAATCTCCATGAGGGTAAGGTCGAGGAGCACGCGCTTGCGGGCATCCTCGCGCCAGCTCGCCCTCACCTCATCGTCCGTTTTCCCCTGGCGCGCAGTGTAGTCATTCCACGACGCGCCCATCTGCGCGAGCGTGTGCTCAAATTCGTACTTCATCCGCTCAAGCTCATGGTCCACCATGACGGCGGGAATCTCTCCCTTCGTCGCTTTCACGAGGGTATCCGCGATAGCGATACGGCGCTTTTCACACGCAGAGCGTTTCTTTTCTTCGAGTAACCTCTGCTTCAGCTGTTTGGTGAAATCCGCAACGTCTTTGAAATCGCCGAGCGAGCGCACCACACCATCGTCGAACGCGGGTAGCTCTGCCTCAGGCGTGCTTGCGTCCGCGTTACCAAGCATTTTTCGTAAACGGGTGATTTCCTCCTGCGCTTCGGCGTCAGAAACCACCTGTGCGTCCACATCTCCATGCTCTCTCACCACCTGCTGTGCGAGCACTTTGTAGTCGGGCAGGGTAAGCTCCGGGTAGATGGGGACCTCGATTGTAAACTCAATCGGGTTTCCCAACGCCAGTTTGGTGAGCGTGATGGCGGGGCGTGTAATCGGACGCAAGCGGTGCTCTTCTACAAGGTGGCCGTAGCCGTGGTCGAGCACCAGCTCCGCAGTTTCTTCAAGTATGCGAGGCTCGCCCACATGCGCCACGAGTCGTTCGACCGGCACGTGCCCCTTGCGAAAGCCGGGTAGCTCGACATATTTTCCGAGGTGGTGGAGCGCTTTGGTGCGGTACGCGGCAATGGTAGTAACGGGTATCTCACCCTTAAGAACCGCCAATGAATCGGGTTTACGCTCAAGCCGTACGTTGGCGCAGAGCGCGTGCTCGTGGGTATGACCAGACATCGCACGAGTCTATCGTGGCGTGAGAGAAAACGCAAACTCCAGAAAGATCGCACCCTTACTGCACCTCAAGTGTTTCTGATGAAGTCTCTTCGAGACTTTTAGCGGCGGCGTCAAGCTCGCGTTCAAGTGCCTCAAACTCGGCATCGAGACCATCAATATCGAGGGCATTCAAATCGGCCTCAAGTGCATCTACCTCGTCGCTCGGTGAAAGGGGTGGCAGTTCCTGGGACAACTCGTCAAGTGCTTCTGTGGGAATAGATGGATTGGTTGGCGGAACGGGAAGTTCTTCAGGATACGGTATGTCTTCTACGCTTGTCATACTCGAACCCCACAGGTAGATACCAAACAGGAGCAAGAGAACGACCAATCCGGCAAGCACGAGCACGAGCGAGCGTGTGTGGGTGTCTTCCGATACTTGAGGTGTTGCGTCTGCATGCGCGGATTGTTCCGTTGTGGCTGGTGTGTTGTTTTGTTCATCCATAATTATAGAGGTTACAAATTAAGAGTTACTCAACACTTTGCTCGATGGTGGGAGCCGAATTACCAGACTGTTGGGTGCGTTTACCATCAACCAATTTTCTAAGCTCAGCAACGACGTCGCCGTAGGCGACTCGTGCCGCGACAAGCGCATCGCGCGCATTTTTCATCAACGTACGAATCTCCTCTTGCTTGCTTGTAGGATCTTCTGAAGCTACAGCATCGTTGAGTGTCATCTCTAGTGTGGTGATACTCTCCTTTGCTGCACCGAGCGCGCTATTCGCCTCTCCCAGCAAGATTTGTGCAGTTGATACATCTGCGCCCTGCGCCTCAATTTTTGCAATACGACCCTCTATCTTCACACTCACCTCTCCCAACCAAACGGTCATTCGGTTCATAAGCTCTACGGTGCGGGCGAGAAAGCGTGACATGTTTTGGGTCACCCGCGCTTGTGCTTCATTACGAAACGCCTGCCGCTCGCCACTGTTCTCTTGAAAGAGTGCCCTCCGCTCCTCCATCTGTTCCTTGTAGAGTGTGCGCGCATCCCCAGGAGTGGTGCTACCCATGCGCATGGCGTCTCGTTCATCCCTTTGTTCATTCCGGAGGTCTTCTCGTTGTGTTTGATTTTCATTATAGAGCGTTCGTCGCTCTTCTCGTAGTGTGTTGGACTCCTGTGCTTCTGCGACGAGTGCGAGTGTCGCAAGGAGCGCGAATGCGACGACGCCCAAGGCGACTCCTGAATGACGAGTGACTGTTTGAGTCATAGGTATAAAAAAACTACTTACTAGTAAGTACTGCCAGTATACCAAAACCGCCCCGACGATGCGTGGCGGATGGGGGGATGTGTGGATTGCGAGAATCCATTCGGCACACCCTATTATTTTATCTACTTCCCAAACTTCTCTTGATAGAGTGCGATTGCCTTTCGCACAATTTCCAAGGTCTCCAATTTGCTTTTGTACCCGCGCGTCTCGACTGGTGCGGGCTTTCCTTTGAGCGCCTTGTAGGTTTGGAAGAAGTGCTCATACTCTTTGAGGTTGTGCTTGTTGAGGTCGGCAAGGTCGCTTACATCGTCCCATCGCCTGTCATCCGCCGGGACCGCGAGCACCTTCATGTCGGAGTCGCCGTCATCAATCATGTCGAGTACCGCGACGGGGCGCACCTTTACAAGTATGCCCGCGGAAAGGGGGAAGGTGGTGAGTACCACCACGTCCAAAGGGTCGTTGTCCTCCCAGTAGGTCTGGGGAGCGAACCCGTAATCGAAGGGATAGGGAGCAGCGGTGTAGTTTGCGCGGTCGAGCGCGATGAGACCCGTCTCCTTGTCTATCTCATATTTATTGTAGGAACCCTTCGGTATCTCAATAATTGTGTTGAATTCCTCCGGCGCATTTTTGCCAAGAGGGATATCGTGCCATAGGTTCATAGTGCGAGTGTTAGAAGTGGTAAAGATTACGCTTTCTCATCGTCGTCAGTGGGCCCCATACTCTCGCTCTCGGTGGGTGATTCCTTGGACTCAGACTCCTCGGTTACGGAATTCTTTGTTTCTCCGGCTTCGTCCGTCTCGGGAGCACCTTCGTCTGCAGTGTCGCCCGTGCCCGCATCTTCGACGGTTTCGGTGGCCTTGACAAGCACTTCCTCTCCCTCCTCGTCCGCTCCCGCCATGCTTTCGCCTTGAATGGAGTGAATATCGATACGCCAGCCGGTGAGCTTCGCCGCGAGGCGCACGTTTTGTCCGCCACGGCCTATCGCGAGCGACTGTTGGTCTTCAGAGACCTCCACAATCGCTTTATGCGCCTCTTCGTCAATCACCACGTCCACCACCTTCGCGGGCGAGAGCGCGTCCTCAATGAAGTGTGCGGGCTCCGCATCCCACTCAATAATATCAATTTTTTCGCCCCCGAGCTCGCTCATCACGGTCGAGACGCGCACACCCCGCTGGCCCACGAGGGCGCCCACAGGGTCAATATGCGGGTCATTGGCGTGTACCGCGATTTTTGAGCGGCTCCCCGGCTCGCGCGCGATTGACTTGATGACAATGGCGCCACTCGCGAGCTCGGGCGCCTCTTGGGCAAAGAGCTTCTCCAAGAATTTCGGGTGACTGCGAGAAATGCGAATGACCACACCGCGCGGGCCCTCTTCCACGTCGTAGAGGTACGCGCGCACGCGCTCCCCTTGGCGGAACCGTTCGCCGGGTATCTGCTCGTCGAAGGGTAAGAGCGCTTGGGTACGGCCGAGGTTAATCCAGATGTTGCCACGCTCGACGCGCTCCACGGTGCCCGAGACGATCTCGCCCTCGCGACCTTCGAACTCTCCGAGGATGGAGACCTTCTCTGCCTCGCGTATTTTTTGAATGATGACCTGCTTCGCGGTTTGTGCCGCGATGCGCCCGAAATCTTCCTTGGGCTCGAGTGGGAACACGAGCTCCTCGTCGACCTCGACACCCTTTTTGATACGGCGTGCGTCCTCAATGAGAATGTGCTTCTCCGGGTCGAAGCGTGCGCGGTCGTCCACCTCGCCGTCTTCCGTGGATGCTGCGTGTGAGCTCGTATGCCCCTCCCCACCCTCTTCCTCCTCTTCCGGCATGCGCACCCGTGTCTCATCGACGACAAACTTCACCTGAAAAAACTCGGTGGCGCCGGAATTGATATCAAACTTTGCGCGCACCACCTGACCGCGCTTGCCGTACTCGCGCTTGTAGGCGGTCGCGAGCGCGCTCTCAATAGCTTCAAGCACCCGCTCTCGCGGTATCCCGCGTTCCTCCTCGAGCTCGCTAAGGACGGAGTTTATGACTTTCAAATCGAATAACATATGTGGTTTGTATACCGTATTAGGTAGCTACTACTGAATAATGCCAATAAAAATGCCCCCGCTCGGGGGACGTTGCTGATATGGTGATTGTAGCATGGCGGAGGGGGTTGTCAACTACTTTGCCCGCCGCATATGTTTGTTGACAACTCATCACACATGCGAGGTGTATGCTGGTACAATAGGGACAATGGAAGGCGCGGGCGCCGTGTTGTGCTATGCAAACAACCGCAGAGCAACTCAAAAATTTCATTCTCGATTCTGGTCTCGTGTCGCGGAGCGTGTATGCGGGCGCGGAGAAAGAGGCGGAGCAAAAGGATGTGCCGCCTGAGACCGTTCTTGTTTCCAAGGGGTACCTTTCGGAAGATGATCTGCGCCGCATGCAGGCGTACGTGCTCGGCGTGCCGTTTATAAGCCTCAAGAACGAGAAGATTCCTTTCGAGGTGCTCTCTCTCATCCCAGAGCCGATTGCGCGCACTCACAACATCATCGCGTTTAAAAAGCACCCCAAAGAGCTTGAGGTCGCGATGCTTGACACCGCCGATCTGCGATCTATTGATTTCATAAAAAAGAAGGTGGGGCTCAAAATACTTGTGCGTCTCACCGATACGGACAGCATCAAGCATGCCCTCATTCAGTACCAAAAGACACTCAAAGACGAATTTGGGGACCTCATTAAGCGCGAGAGCGCGTCCATCGACATTTTGCCAGAAAATGCGGAGGGGGGTGAGGTGTCCGAGGCCGACCTCAAAAAGATAGCGGAAGATCTACCTGTAGTGCGGGTGGTCAATGCCCTGCTTAAGCACGCGATTATTCAGAACGCGTCGGACATCCACATCGAACCTTTGGAAAACGAGCTCATCGTACGCTACCGCATTGACGGTATTCTCCACGATGCAATGACACTCCCGAAAAATGCATCCGACCCCATCACCGCGCGCATCAAGGTGCTGTCAAACCTCAAACTCGACGAGAAACGTATGCCCCAAGATGGTCGTTTTAAAATGGTAGTTGATACCGAAAAGGTTTCGTTCCGTGTGTCGCTCCTCCCCACGTACTGGGGCGAGAAGACCGTCATGCGTCTCTTGCGCGAGAATGCGGGCGGCTACTCGCTCGAGGGACTCGGTTTTCACGGCGAGGGCTTGGAGCGCGTGCATAAAGCGACGAAAAGTACGACCGGTATGATACTCACCACGGGGCCCACGGGAAGCGGGAAGACCACCACGCTCTACACGGTGCTCGACATTGTGAACACTCCAGAGGTCAACATTTCGACCATCGAAGACCCCATTGAGTACCAGATGCCACGCATCAATCAAACGCAGGTGCGTCCGGAAATCGGCTTCACGTTTGCGCGGGGCTTGCGTGCGCTCGTGCGTCAAGACCCGGACGTTATCATGGTCGGCGAGATTCGTGACGGGGAGACTGCGTCGCTCGCGGTGAACGCCTCGCTCACCGGCCACCTAGTCCTCTCGACCCTCCACACCAACTCGGCGGCGGGCACCGTGCCGCGCCTCCTCGATATGGGCATCGAGCCATTCCTCCTCACCTCCACGCTCAAGGTGATTATCGCCCAAAGGCTCGTGCGACGGCTCGCGGGGAAACGCGAACAGTACACGCTCACCAAAGAAGAGGCGGTCTCGCTCGGGAAGTTCATTGACTTTGATGCGGTCCTCCGCGCGCTCCGCGAGGAGGGGGTTATTGAGAAACATGCGAAACTCGAAGAAGTCCCCTTCTACAAACCCGTCGCATCGGAGGAATCCGCCGACGGATACAAGGGCCGGCTTGTCATTCACGAGGTGCTCGCGGTTTCGACCACGATTCAAGAGCTTATCCTCAAGCGTGCGAGTACCAACGAAATTGAGAGGGTGGCGCGCGCCGAGGGTATGCTCACCATGCCCGAAGACGGCTTGTTCAAGGCGGCGCAAGGATCCACTACCATCTCGGAAGTACTTCGTGTGGTGAGCGAGTAGCGTGGTGCCATGCCAATTTTCATTTATAAAGCGAAGCGCGAAGACGGAACTCCCTACGAGGGGGAGATTGAAGCGACGAATCGATTTGAGGTGTACGGGCTCGTACGCAAGGAGGGGAATACCATCGTTTCTGTGCAGGAGAAGAAAAAGGGACTCTCGTTCAACATACAGTTCACCTTTCTCTCGCGCGTAAAGGAGCACGATAAAATCATTTTTGCACGCAACCTCGGCGCGATGCTTGCGGCAGGGCTCTCTATGAGTCGAGCACTTGCCGTAATGGAGCGGCAGGCACGAAGTGCAAAGCTCAAGGAGGTGCTCAAAGGACTCCAGGCATCCATTGAGAAAGGGGATAACCTCTCGAAGGGTATGGAGACCTACGGCAAGGTTTTTCCGGCAATCATGATTGCGATGGTGCGCGCGGGTGAGGAGTCCGGTACGCTCACCGACACCCTCTCGACCATGGCCGACCAGCTCGAGAAAACGTACGAACTCAAAAAGAGAATAAAGGGCGCGATGATATACCCAGGCATTATTGTGACAGTGCTCGGGATTGTGGGTGCACTCATGCTGATCTTCATCGTGCCTACGCTCACCTCAACCTTCGAAGACATGAATGTCGAGCTTCCCGTCACCACACAGTTCATTATCGCACTCTCCGACTTCATGGTGAACAACACCTACATCGCACTTATTGTGCTTGTGCTCATTGGAGGTGGATTCTATGGGGGGCTCAAATCGAAATCCGGACGGCGCGCGTTTGAGTTTGCAATTCTCCATGTACCAGTCATAGGCGACATCGTGCGCGAGGTGAATGCCGCGCGCACCGGTCGCACCCTCTCCTCGCTCCTCTCCTCGGGAGTGAGCATCGTGCAAGCGCTCGATATCACAGGCGAGGTGGTGCAGAACAGCTACTTTCGCGAGGTAATCGCGAAGGCAAAGGACCATGTGCAGAAGGGCTCCCCTCTCTCCAAAACCTTCATGCACGCCGAAAAGCTCTACCCGCCCTTGGTGGGTGAACTCATGGCGGTGGGGGACGAGACGGGAAAAATAAGCGACATGCTGAAAGAAGTCGCCCAGTACTACGAGAAAGAAGTGGAGCAAAAAACAAAAAATATGTCCACCATCATCGAGCCGTTCCTCATGGTTATTGTGGGAGGTGCGGTCGGGTTTTTCGCGGTATCGATGATTTCTCCAATCTACTCGATTACCAACAGCATTCAGTAACAGTGTATGAGATCAACCCTCATCCCACACATGGGTCGCCAAGCGGGAATCTCACTCGTCGATGTCATCGTGGGTGCGGGAATATTCGTGCTTGTGTTTGTGGGGCTATTCGCAGCATTTCAGGGGGCGGTGCGTCTTGCCGAACAGAACCGATTCCGCACCACGGCCGTTGCACTTGCCAATGAGCACATTGAGCGCATACGCGCCCTTCCCTACGACTCCATCGGCACCGTAGCAGGGCTTCCACCCGGAAACATTCCGCAGGTTGAGACCATCACCCACAATGGCGTCTCGTACACCAAGCGTGTGCTCATTCAGTATGTGGACGACCCCGCGGATGGTACGGGTGCTGGTGATACCCTCGCGGCCGACTACAAACGCATCAAGGTCGAGCTTACCTACGACCTGCCTTCCGGTCCACAGAGCATGTCACTGGTGACCACGGTGGCGCCGAAGTCGCAGGAGTCGCTTGCGGGAGCGGGCATTCTTCGTGTGAACATCAATGATGCGAACAACAACCCCGTACAGGGAGCGAGCGTGCATGTGCTCAACACACTCGTTGCGACGTCTGTTGATGTGACCGCCTCCACCAATGCGAGCGGTACCATCGCGTGGCCCGGGGCGTGGGCGGGTGCGGGCTACGAGGTGTACGTTACCAAAGCGGGTTATTCGGGAGCACAAACGTACCTCCCGACCGTCGCAAACCCCAACCCTTCGCCAAGCCCACTCACTGTCTCATTAAACAGCACCACTGACCTGTTTTTGAAAATCGATCGTTTCGCGACGCTCAATGTACGGACGCAAGGCATACCCCCATGGGGAAACTTCGAAGATGAGTTTGATAATGCAATGGGGCTCGTAAGCGCGGTTGACACTGTTGCGGCAGGGGGTACGCTTTCGCTTTCGGGAAGCTCGGGTACGTACCCACCCACGGGCACGGCGGAGTCGGTAACATTCGCGCCCGCGTCCCTCGGTAGCTGGCTCCTCGTATCATTCGTGGACACAAAACCGGCGCTCACCTCGGTGTCGTACCGAGTGTACGCCGACACAGGATCGGGGTTTGCACCTATTCCAGCTTCCGACCTGCCCGGGAACGACGTGGGCTTTACCGAGTCGCCCATCGACCTTGGAGTGCTTGATTCTGCAACGTACCCGTCACTTCGTGTAGTAGCGACACTTACCTCGTCCGACCCGCTCGTGACCCCCTCGGTTGACTCGTGGCGGGTCTCCTACCTAGAGCCTGGTGTGCCGATGGGCAACGAGCAGTTTCGCCTGACCGAGCTCACCAAGAGCATCGGCACCAATGGTGGTGTCCCAGTCCTTAAAATTGATTCACTCGAGACAACCGATGCGTCGGGCGAGTGGACCTCATCCACGGTTGAGTGGGGTCAGTACGACGTGGTACCGCAAGGCGGACTCACTGTGGCGGAGGCGTGTCCGGCCGTGCCGCTCACCATTAATCCCGACAGTGTGACCGATCTCTCATTCTCGCTCGTTCTACCCTCGGCACACACGCTCTCGGTTGAGGTTGCCTCGTCGCTCGGGGGCCTTATTCCGAGAGCAGAGGTGACGCTTTCGCGCGCGGGAGTTACGGTCGGCACTGCGAGTGGTGCGTGTGGCATTGCCTACTTCGACTCGCTTACAGATGACACCTACACGCTCACTGCACGCGCTCCGGGGCACACTGAACACAGCGAAGCCGTGGCGGTATCGGGACAGACCACACACGTCATCGTACTTTCCCCATAGTATGAAGCACCAACACAGAGGCATGACGCTTGTGGAAATGCTGGTATTCATCGCAGTCTTTAGTCTTGTGATGGGGATGCTCTTTGAGGCTATAAGTTTCCTCTACAGGGTGCATGGGCACCAGTTCGCCTCTTCGATCGCGCTCTCCGACGCGACGAGGCATGTGCACGGTATTACGCGCGAGGTACGTTCAGCGGTCTATGGGGATGACGGATCCTACCCGCTCGTCATGATGGCGAGCACAAGCCTTATTTTTTATGCGGACATCGACGGCGATGTGCCCGTGGAGCGGGTGAGGTATCGCCTTACCGGCGAGACGCTCGAGCGAGGCATCATTGAGCCCACCTCAACCTCAAGCTACCCGCAGAGCTCGGAGAGCTTCAGTGCACTCACCTCCGGTGTGCACAACATTGAGCAGGGCGTCCCCCTCTTCAGGTACTATGACGCGAGCGGTGTCGAGCTCACCTCGTCAAGTGGTATTCTCGATGTGCGGGTCGTCTCGGTTGAGCTTCACCTCACAAGTGGCGCGGGACGCCAGATTACCGACTCCGTCATACGGTCGGGCGCGTCCATTCGGAATCTACGTAGTCAGTACTAACATGCACCTTTTCGACATGAAAAAAACACGTGGGAGCATGATTGTGCTCACTCTCGTCTTTTCTGCGGTATTTGCCGCGCTCCTCACGTCACTCACTGTGTATCTTGCGGCACAGCGCTCTTTTTTCGCACAGAAAAACGAGGGGGAGCGGGCGCTTCAAATTGCGGAAGCGGGCATTGAGTACTACAGGTGGCACTTGGCGCACTACCCGGAGGATATTCAAGATGGTACGGGTGGGCCGGGGCCGTACGTGCACGATTACGAAGACCCTGAGGTGGGGGTGGTCGGCAAGTTCTCACTTGAGCTCGGCGGGCAGGTGCAGTGCGGAAAGGTGCAGGTGGTGCACGCGACTTCTACTGGGTGGACGCTCGATGAACCGAATGTGAAGCGTACCGTGGTGGCAAATGTTGCACGACCGACCGTGGCAGACTACAGCTACATCATCGATTCACCGGTATGGGCTGGGAGCGATCGCACCATCATAGGTCCCTATCACGGCAACTCGCTCGTGCGGATGGATGGTGATAACCGTTCGACCGTTTCGAGCAAGGTTGCCTCCTCATCGTGCGACCTTGGGAGGTTGGGAGGATGTACCTCGGGGCAAAACGCGCCGGGTGTGTATGGCAATGGGGATCATCCGGAGCTTTGGCAATTTCCCGTAAACGACATACCTTTCACAAACTTCAACTACGACTTTGATGCGATGGAACAGCTCGCGTCTTCAAGCGGTCTCTTTTTCCCGAAAGATTCTGACGACACAACAAAGTTTGGGTACCACCTGGTGCTCAAGAACAACCGCACCGTTGATGTGTACCGCGTGACGAGTGTTAATTGGCTCACGAGCACGACCCCCGCCAGCCAGAGCATCTCATTTCCCGAGCTTCTTGGTAATCCTGCGACGAAGCAGTCACTCATTGGCACCTATACAATTCCCGATTCGTGCGGACTTATTTATGTAAAAGACAGAGTGTGGCTTGAGGGGGTCGTGAAGGGACCTGTTACTGTGGTTGCGAATGACAAGGATGCGCCCGCGCCTGACATGTTTCTCCTCAACCATATTACCTACTCCACCACGACAGGAAGTGATGGGTTGACGGCGCTCGCGGAGCGCAACCTCCTCATCCCGCTCTACGTGCCTTATAACATGAGCTTGAGTGGAGTGTTTTTTGCGCAAACGGGGGCGTACGGGAGGAGTAACTATGGCAACGTATCAAATGTAGGTGGCACAGACTACACGTCATATAGACAGAGAGGTACGCTCACCACCACCGGCACGGTGGTCTCAAAACTCCGCACAGGAACCCGCTGGAACAGTGGCGGAACGTTTTCACAGGGGTTTGAAACCCGCT
Organism: uncultured Candidatus Saccharibacteria bacterium; assembly: GCA_964383505.1. Taxonomy (GTDB): domain Bacteria; phylum Patescibacteriota; class Minisyncoccia; order Phycocordibacterales; family UBA12088; genus CAYLHB01. The sequence goes on along the minus strand of CAYLHB010000001.1, from coordinate 3,131 downwards.
ACGACTACTACGACCGCAATCTTGCGAAAAGTCCTCCCCCGCTTACCCCCTTCACCTCACCCGACTTCCGCTACCTGGGCTGGCACGAGGTCTTCTAGCGCGGTACACTTCACACCATGAAGCGTGTCGTGGTCGCCAATTGGAAAGCAAACCCTCTTACTCTTGAAGAGGCAAAGAACATAGTTCAGGGTGTGCGCGCGAGTGTACGTCGTGCCGCCCATGTGGATGTGGTGGTAGCTCCCCCGGTAGTGCTCTTGCCCGAGCTCACCAAATGGTGCAAACGCGCGGAGTTTTCATGGGGTGTGCAAACTGTTTCGCACGAACAGAAAGGCCCGTACACCGGCGAGGTGACCGTAGGCATGCTCAAACCCTTTGGCGTGACCCATGTCCTCGTGGGTCACAGCGAGCGTCGTGCGCTCGGGGAAACAAACGAGGTGGTGGCGCGCAAGGTTGAGCGCGCGGTGCGCTCCGGTATGCGTACGGTAGTGTGCATCGGTGAGCGTGAGCGGCGCAGTGACGGTGTGTACATGCACGAGGTGCGTGAGCAACTTACCTCTGCACTCGGTTCACTCAACGAACGCGACCTCTCACGTTGTATGATCGCGTACGAGCCCGTCTGGGCGATAGGCAAGTCGGCTCATGAAGCGATTACCCCTGATGCACTCCTTGAGATGGTGCTCTACATAAAAAAGATACTCACCGAAAGGTACAGTAGGAAAGCGGCCGCAAAGACGAGGGTGCTCTACGGCGGAGCGGTCAAGCCGGAAAATGTGGCAGGTTTTTTACGAGACGGAGGCGCGGAAGGCCTCCTCGTGGGGAGCGCGTCACTCGACCCCGAGGCATTCAGTGAGATTATCAACGCAGTGGAAACACTCTAACAATCTTGTATGGCCGAATTTAGAACGTTGCGCGACCTCCCCGACCTCAAGGGGAAGCGCGTGCTGGTGCGTGTTGAGTTTAATGTGCCCGTTAAAGACGGGGTGGCGGGTGATAAGTTTCGCATTGAGTCGGCGGTTCCCACCATTACCCACCTCATGGAGCGCGGTGCACGCGTAGTTCTCATCGCTCACTTGGGACGTGACCCGAGCGAGTCGCTCGCGCCGGTCTTTGCGGTGCTTAAAGAACTCATACCGAGCGCACAGTTTTGTGATGACCTTGTGGGGGACACAGCGCGCGCCGCGGTGGAGCAACTCCCCTCCGGAGGGGTGCTCTTACTCGAAAATCTTCGACGTGATGCGGGAGAAAAAGATAACGATGGCGCATTTGCCGACAAGCTCGCAGGGCTCGCAGACTACTTTGTGAACGACGCGTTCGGAGTGACCCACAGGCCCGCTGCGTCGGTCGTGGGGGTACCTGCGCGACTGCCGAGCGTCGCGGGACTTCTCTTGGAGCGGGAGATCACGGAGCTCACGCGTGCACTCTCACCCGAATCGCCCTCACTCCTCATTCTCGGGGGCGCGAAGTTTGAAACGAAAGAACCGCTCCTCGGCGCCGCACTCAACCGCTACGACGAGGTGTTCGTGGGTGGTGCACTCGCAAACGATTTTTTCAAGGTGCAGGGGCACGAGGTGGGCCACTCCATGCTCTCCGAGCGTCCGGAGGCGGTCGCGCCGTTTTTGGCGAGCGGTAAGGTGGTGCTTCCCGTCGATGTCACGGTCACGGGGCCACAGGGGGTGTTTGTGAAGAAGCCAAATGAAGTTTCCGCAGAGGATACAATTGTGGACTGCGGCCCGGAAACCATAACCGAGCTTGGGATGCGTATGCGACGGGCGAAGTTTGTGCTCTGGAACGGCCCCCTGGGGAGCTACGAAAAGGGGTTTGCGACGCAGACCGAGAGTGTCGCACAACTGCTCGCCGATTCCGATGCGCACTCGGTGGTGGGTGGCGGGGACACAGTGGCATCCATACGCGCACTCGGGCTTTCCGAAAAGTACGGTTTCCTCTCGACCGGAGGAGGAGCGATGCTCGACTTTTTGGTGGACGGCAAGCTTCCCGGTATTGACGCGCTCGTGGCTTCACCGCGCCCATGATGCGCCATAAGTACATTCTGCTTGGACTGAACGCACTCTACCTAGTGCCATTTAGTGTAAAATTCATCGCAGAGCAAAACTATGAGTTCCTAGGGTACGTCGTGCAGATTTTGGTACTCGGTGCGCTCCTTGCGCTCACGCTCCCGCGCACCAAGTTTCCCCTCTGGCTCCTCGCACTCCTCTCACTCTGGGGGTTGGGCCATTTGGCAGGAGGTGGCGTGGTGACCGAGTACGGGGTGCTCTACCGGTATCGCTTCTTCGAGCTGTGGAGCTCGGGAGACGACTATGTGCTGAAGTACGACCAGGTACTCCACTTCTACGGATTTCTCGTGTCCACATTTGTGTGCTGGTACTTGCTCGTACCCCAGCTCAAAGAGGGTGCGCGCAGGGGGGTGGTAGCGAGTATTGCCGCGCTTGGCGGTATGGGGCTGGGTGCCCTCAACGAGGTGGTGGAGTTTATCGCGTACTCGCTCGCGCCTGCGACAGGTGTCGGGGGGTATGTGAACACCGCGATTGACCTCGTGGCAAACGGATTGGGAGCGATAGTGGCGGGGTGCGTACTCGTGTTCTTGTTCAAAACGCCGGTTGACGTAGCCTCGAAGGAGAAGTAACCTTACAAGTTGGTCTGGTTGTTTGGAGGTAGCATGTATGTGCCGTATTCCGGTGACACTGTCACCAGGGTCACCCATGAAATCGAGACGAGCGGGTTCACATTCTCTACAAAAGTGGTTGGGTCGAGGGACGATGTGGCATCATTTATTTTTGAACGTGCACCAGACCCTAACTCAATTATCTGTTATTCCGATGGTTTCGGTCTCGCGATCTTCTTCATCCATGTAGGGGTCGCGCGCAGATTGAGGTGTTGCTGTAACGGCTACCAACCTTTTACAGAGATAGGTGTGGAGGTGTGTTTTAGAGATAGAACATTACATGCGCTGGTTGCGTATACTGACGGACAGCCCGCGAACGGTCTCGCGGTAAAAAGGGGAATCCATACGCTTGGCGCTCTCCTCACCACAAAGCAACTCTGTAAAGCATTGGGAATTTGAGTTAAAGAAACTTTTTAGTTGCTCAATTTGCTATAGTACGGCTCTATTAAGA